>NZ_JAMGZK010000044.1 GCF_025564065.1 Silvania hatchlandensis
GTTCGAATCCTCCCGGATGCACCATATTCTCCGAGATAACAGCCATACTGTTGTTTCATGGTCTGCGAGACAATCGCAAGCACCAGGGAGGATAACGTTGCGTTAGCAACGGCCCGAAGGGTGAGGCTCAGCCGAGTAATCCTCCCGGATGCACCATCACTTCTTGTTATTCCCCTCAGCAGTTTAATTGTTCGTCATACTCTTTCTTATCCCAGCCAGAATCAGCGACAAAAACCCTTACATACGATAAAGTAACGTTTTGTAATCCTTCTGCGAGAGCACGATGTACGCACAGTATGACGGCCTGATCTTCGATATGGATGGCACCCTCCTCGACACCGAACCGACGCACCGCAAAGCCTGGGATGATGTTCTTGGCCGATATGGTCTGCGTTTTGATTTTGAAGCGATGGTGGCTCTTAACGGCTCGCCGACCTGGCGTATTGCGCAGGCGGTCATCGAGCTGAATCAGGCCAGTCTGGATCCACACATGCTGGCGCGCGAAAAAACCGATGCGGTAAAAGCGATGCTGCTGGATACCGTGCAACCGCTACCGCTGATTGAGGTTGTTAAAACCTGGCACGGTCGCCGTCCGATGTCGGTGGGAACGGGCAGTGAAAGCGCGATTGCTGAAGCCCTGCTAAGCCATCTGGGCCTGCGTCATTATTTTTCTGCGGTCGTTGCTGCCGATCATGTGGCACATCATAAACCTGCACCGGATACCTTCCTGCTTTGTGCAGAGCGGATGGGCGTAGCGCCTGCAAAATGCGTCGTGTTTGAAGATGCCGATTTCGGTATTCAGGCCGCGCTTGCCGCAGGAATGGCTGCCGTGGACGTCCGCTTACTGTGAGTGACGTGCTGTCACTAGCCTCTTTATTCGCCAGCAGTTTTTTAAGCGCCACGCTTCTGCCCGGTAATTCCGAAGTTGTGCTGGTTGCCATGCTGCTATCAGGCCTCAGTCAGCCCTGGTTACTGGTAGTAATAGCAACAATGGGTAATAGCTTTGGAGGGCTGACTAACGTTATTCTTGGGCGATTCTTTCCGCTACGCAAAACATCGCGCTGGCAGGAAAAGGCAGCGGGCTGGCTAAAACGCTATGGCGCTGCCACGCTTTTATTAAGCTGGATGCCTGTAATAGGTGATTTACTGTGTCTGCTGGCGGGATGGATGCGCATCTCCTGGGGGCCAGTGCTCTTTTTTTTATGCCTTGGCAAAGCGTTGCGCTATGTTCTTGTGGCGGTCGTCACTTTGCAGGGTATGACGTGGTGGCACTAATTGGACTGTTTGTGACCTTGAACCATGACAATTATGCTAAATAAAATGATTTTGACAGGCGGGAGGTCGAATTGATCCCGGACGTATCACAGGCACTGGCCTGGCTGGAAAACCACCCTCAGGCTCTGAAGGGTATTCAGCGTGGTCTTGAGCGCGAAACGCTGCGCGTTAACGCGGATGGCAGTCTTGCAACGACGGGCCACCCACAGGCGTTGGGTTCGGCGCTGACACACACATGGATCACCACCGATTTCGCCGAAGCGCTGCTGGAGTTCATTACGCCGGTAGACGGTGATATTGATCACATGCTGACGATTATGCGCGACATTCACCGCTATAGCGCCCGCAATCTGGGTGACGAGCGGATGTGGCCATTGAGCATGCCGTGCTACATCGACCAGGGTCAGGACATCGAACTGGCGCAGTACGGCACCTCAAACATCGGTCGTCTGAAAACGCTCTATCGCGAAGGATTAAAAAATCGCTATGGCGCGCTGATGCAGACGATTTCTGGCGTGCACTATAACTTTTCGTTGCCGATGGCATTCTGGCAGGCGAAATGCGGTGAGACGGATAAAGAAGCGATCTCTGCGGGCTATTTCCGCCTAATCCGCAACTACTATCGCTTTGGTTGGGTTATTCCGTATCTGTTCGGTGCGTCGCCGGCGATTTGCTCCTCTTTCCTGCAGGGCAAACCGACCACGCTGCCGTTTGAGAAAACCGACTGCGGGATGTATTACCTGCCGTACGCAACCTCTCTGCGCCTGAGCGACCTGGGTTATACCAATAAGTCGCAAAGCAATCTCGGAATTACGTTTAACGACCTGCACGAGTATGTGGCAGGATTAAAGCGGGCGATCAAAACCCCGTCGGAAGAGTACGAAAAGATCGGACTCGAAAAAGACGGTAAGCGCCTGCAAATCAACAGTAACGTTCTGCAGATTGAGAACGAACTGTACGCGCCGATCCGCCCGAAACGCGTTACGCGCAGCGGTGAAACACCGTCTGATGCGCTGCAACGCGGTGGCATTGAATACATCGAAGTGCGTTCTCTCGACATCAATCCATTCTCGCCGATTGGCGTGGATGAGCAGCAGGTGCGCTTCCTCGACCTGTTTATGGTCTGGTGCGTGCTGGCCGATGCGCCAGAGATGAGTGCCGACGAATTGCTGTGTACGCGCACTAACTGGAATCGCGTGATTCTGGAAGGGCGTAAGCCTGGCCTGACGCTGGGCATTGGCTGCGAAACCGCTCAGTTCCCGCTGGCGAAAGTGGGTAAAGATCTGTTCCGCGATCTTAAGCGCGTGGCCCAGACGATGGACAGCGTGTACGGTGGTGAGGAATACCAGAAAGTCTGCGACCAGCTGGTTGAAAGCTTTGATAATCCAGACCTGACGTTCTCGGCGCGTATTCTGCGTTCGATGATCGATCAGGGGATTGGCGGCACCGGTCGTTCGCTCGCGGCGCAGTATCGCGATAGTCTGCAGCAGGAGCCGCTGGAGATATTAAGTGAAGCGGATTTTGCTGCTGAACGTGAAGCCTCTGTGGCGCGTCAGCGTGAGATTGAAGCGGCGGATACGGAGTCGTTTGCTGCGTTTCTGGCGAAAAACGCCTGACAGAAAAGAAAAAGGCCACATCGCTGTGGCCAAAATAACATCTCTGAAGAACAGGGATGATGATAACAAATGCGCGTCTTTCATATACTCAGAGTCGCGTTGGTAAGAAGAGTTCAGTTTATTTTAAAAAAAATCACTTTCGGAGGTGACGTATGCCGTTATTAGATAGTTTTACTGTCGACCATACCCGTATGGAAGCGCCTGCTGTACGTGTTGCGAAGACCATGCATACCCCGCATGGCGATACGATCACCGTATTCGACCTGCGTTTTTGCATTCCGAACAAAGAAGTGATGCCCGAGCGCGGCATTCATACCCTGGAGCATCTGTTCGCCGGTTTCATGCGCGATCACCTCAACGGCAATGGCGTTGAGATCATCGATATCTCCCCGATGGGCTGCCGTACCGGTTTCTATATGAGCCTGATTGGTGAGCCGCAGGAAGCCCGCGTCGCTGACGCCTGGAAAGCGGCGATGGCCGATGTGCTGAAAGTGAAAGAGCAGAACCAGATCCCGGAGCTGAACGTTTACCAATGCGGTACCTACGAGATGCACTCTCTGGAAGAGGCGCAAGAGATTGCCCGTCATATCCTTGAGCGTGATGTTCGCGTGAACAGTAACGAAGAGCTGGCACTGCCAAAAGACAAGCTGCAGGAACTGCACATCTAGTCGATCACCCGGCCCTCAGTATTGAGTGCGCCGGGTGTATTTAATAACCGCCGTAATTAGTTTCTTTATAAATTCCTAAAACAATATCTCTCGTTGTGAATCCTTTTCTTTGTGTCTATTATTGCTGCCAACATATGGTAGTTATTTATATATATCACATCTATGGATAATGATGGTGACATCCATTTATCGTAATTATATATCGTTGCGATAATGATAGCTCTGTTCATATTCATGGAGTGAATTATGATTCAGAGGGATATATGAAATTTCATTTTACTGGCTCCGCGATTCTATTTTCTGCACTTTTACTTTCAGCATGCAGTTCGACCACCCCCACTACGCCAATCGCCAAGGCCCCTGCTGAGCGCAAGCAGGAAGCGCAGTGCTATCAGGAGTTTTCGGCGCTGCAAAAACTAGACCCCGTTGCGTATGAGTCTTACCGCAAGCAATTCGATAATATTAATAAGAATTATAAGATTTATGAGGCAAATAAATCGCTGGTGGATGAGAACGCTTCTGAGGTGATGCTGACGGAGATTAATAAAAAGTTATCATTAGTTTGTGTCAGGATCCGCAGTACCGTCTATTCCAATATGATGAACCGCGCGAATGAAATGAATAAATTATGAATAAATATTTTAGTGCAGCACTTTGCTGCGGATTATTACTGTCGACAGGGACGTCGTCTTCAGCAGGAACAGACTTGCTGGATCAGTTGAATAAAGAGAACATTATCGGCAATGATTCACCCAATCCCTTTATTGCACCTGAAGTGACCCCATCAAGACACCAAACGCCTTCATCGCTGCTCGCACCCCTTCCGCCTAAAGCGAAGCCTGCGCCTGTTTCTGAAACCCGCTCCCGACAGGCTGCAGCACGGGATGCGCAGCGTGCGGCCCTTACGCAGGAGAAGCTCACACATCTGAGCAGTCAACTCCAGACGGCGAATGATAAAATCGCCGCACTAAGCCAGGCGTTGGCCGCGGTTCAAAATGAAAAAGCCGCCCTCGAAAAAGCGGCGGTAGCCGGGCAGAGCCGCAACGATCATAGCGAAGACATGCTCGCGCTGAAGAAACAGCAGTCAGAGACCCGTGCGCAAAAACTGGCGTTGGAAAGCCTTGTTGCGACGTTAAATAACGCGTCCAGCGGTGCAAAAGAGAAGAGTGCCGCTTTAGCCGCGCAGCTCACGCAATCAACAGACCAACGTACAGCGTTAAGCAAACAGCTCGCAGATGCCCAGAATCAGAAAAAGGTCCTTGAAGATCAACTGACCGCCATAAAATCGTCCAGCACCGGTGACAAGCAAAAAAGCGTTGAGTTAACGGAACAGTTGAACAAAACCACCGCCCAGGCGAGTGATATTGCACAGCAGCTGGATACGCTCAAAAAGCAGAAGCTGGAACTGGAAACCGTGCTCAAAAACGAGCGGATAAAAGCGGATATCGTGGCCAGCCAGTTTGAGGATGCGAAAAAGCTTATCGCGGCTCAACAGGCGCAATTGACAGTCAAGCAAACCGATGCCGGCAGCGAAAAAGAGAAAACATCCCAGCTGGTGAGCAAGCTGGACGCGGCGGACAAAGAATTTGCCAGCCTGAAAAAACAGCTTGAAGAAGCTAAAGCGCAAAATGCCGCCCTGCAGCAACAAGCCCAGCAGCAGGATAAAAGGGTACAGGAGCTGACGCTTGCCAGCCAGCAGGTAAAAGCCGAAGCCGGTAAAGATACCCCCGCGACCAAAGGCGTGAAAATTGATGCCGCTACCGGGAAAGATACCCGTACCAGCTACGCGGTAGGGACGTGGTACGGCGATAACGCTTCGCGTGAAAAAGACAAAATGACCAGCGTGGGTAAAAAGCTGGATCTCAATGCCTTCATGCAAGGCTTCAACGACAAGGTCAATAATAAGGTCCAGCTGACGCCGGATAAAATATCCAATGAGCTGATGGATCTCGATAAGCTGCAGAAAAAGCAGTTCGTCTCCACCAAAGCGCAAAACGAGAAGCAGAGTAAAATCCTGCTCGATAAAGCGGCAAAAGAGCGGGGGGCGGTGAAAACGGCGGAGGGTTCGGTGTACCGGATCGTTGAAGTGGGTGAAGCACCGCTGGTCACCACGAACAGCGATATCATCACTGAGCTGAATGAAGTGCTGGGTACGGGCAAGGTGATGTCTGACAAAGAGATCCGCGCCACTCACGTGAAAGATTTGCCGCCGCTGTATCAGACGGTGGTCAAAAAGCTGGGGCTTGGCGGCGTGGCGAAAATCCATATCCCGGCGAAGCAGGCTTACGGCGAAGCGGGTATCCCGGGCTTTGTCCCGCCGGGTACGGTTTCGGTGATCACCATTAAGATTGTCGGCATCAAATAGCACACCGCTTAAGCATAAAAAAAACGGATCTGCATGCAGATCCGTTTTTTATTGTCGCAAGGCAGCTTAGTGCGCGCCACCGCCTTTGCCACCCGCCCCGAACGGCGGTTTGGCAAACCATATCAGTCCCAGCAGCACGATGAACACCCCCGCCGACATCCAGAAGATCTCGTTGGCCGAGATAATCAATCCCTGAGCGGTGATCTGCTGTGCAATCCAGCCGGACGCCTGCTGCTGCGTCATCCCCAGATCCTGCAGCTGACCATACACTTCCTGAGCCTGCGGATTGAACGGATTCACCGATTCGGTCAGCTGCGCATGGTGCAACGACTCCCGGTTGGTCCACATGGTGGTGGTCATCGAGGTCCCGATAGACCCCGCCAGGGTACGCATAAAGTTCGACAGACTGGATGCCGCCGCCATCCGTTCCGGCGGCAGGCCGGAGAGCGTAATGGTGGTCAGTGGCATAAAGAAGCACGCCACGGCAAAGCCCTGGATAAACTGCGGCCACGCGGAGGCGCCAAAGTCCATCCCCGGCTCAAACGTATACGCACGCCAGTAGAAGCACACCGCATACATAATGAAGCTGAACGTCACCAGCCGACGCATATCGAGCTTATGGGCAAAGCGACCAATTATTGGCGACAGTAGTACCGGGATAATCCCGACCGGCGCTGACGCCAGCCCCGCCCAGGTTGCGGTATAGCCGTATACCTCCTGCAACAGCTGTGGCAGGAGCACAATGGCGCCAAAGTAAAGCATGTAGGCAAGGCTGATACACAAACAGCCGATGGTAAAGTTGCGCGACTTAAACAGCGAGAGATCGACTATCGGGTTATCGTCGGTCAGCTCCCAGACAATCAGGAAGCTTATCGCCACCACTGCCACCACGGTCAGGACGATGATCTCCTGCGAGGCAAACCAGTCCAGCTCTTTGCCGCGGTCGAGCATGATCTGCAGACTGCCGATGCCCAGAACCAGCAGCGCCAGCCCTACGCCATCAATGCGTCGCTGTTCGATGCGGGTTTCGCGGCCACGCAATGACTGCAGGGTCAGCAGCACCACTACCGCACCAATCGGCACGTTGATAAAGAAGATCCAGCCCCAGTGGTAATTATCGCTGATAAAGCCGCCCAGAATCGGCCCGCAGATCGGCGCGACGATCACCGTCATCGACCACAGCGCCAGCGCGATAGCGCGTTTGGCGGGCGGATAGTTGTTAAGGAGCAGGCTTTGCGACAGCGGGATCAGCGGCCCGGCCACAATCCCCTGGATCACGCGGAAGAAGATCAGCATGGTAAGGCTGCTGGACATCCCGCACGCCCAGGAGGCGATAACAAAAGCGATGGTCGACCACAGGAACAGCTTCACTTCCCCGACGCGCTTTGCCAGCCAGCCGGTAATCGGGATGGAGATAGCATTCGCCACCCCAAACGAGGTGATCACCCATGTCCCCTGGCTCAGGGATGAGCCAAGGTTCCCGGCGATGGTCGGGATCGCCACGTTAGCGATGGTGGAGTCCAGCACCTGCATGAAGGTCGCCAGCGACAGCGCAATGGTCATGATAACCAGCTGCGCGCCTTCCAACGGTTTTTGCGGTTTTTGCTGTTGCATAACGCTCACCTTCGGATTAACCGGCGTTTGCCTTCACGATGTCATCGATCAGCTTATTCACCGGCTCAAGGCTAATTTCACGGGCATTACTTTCGTAAGCCGGATTGGTACGCGCCTGATTTGCCAGCATCTGACCGTCGCGGTTAGCGGTATCAACCGTCACCAGCGTCGACAAACCGATACGCAGCGGATGATCGGCCAGCTGCTTCTCGTCCAGCTCGATACGTACCGGCAGACGCTGAACCACTTTGATCCAGTTCCCGGTGGCGTTTTGGGCGGGCAGCAGAGAGAAGGCGCTGCCGGTGCCCATATCCAGGCCGACAACTTTACCGGTGTATTTCACCTCGTCGCCGTAGATATCGCTGACGACCGTCGCCGACTGGCCAATACGCATATGCGCCAGTTGGGTCTCTTTAAAGTTTGCGTCAATCCACAGATGCGTCGCCGGAACCACCGCCATCAGCGGCGTTGAGGTGCTGATCTGCGCCCCAGGCTGCACGGCACGGCGGGAGACATAGCCGGTCATCGGGCTGACGATTTTGGTTCGCTCCAGCGCCAGCCAGGCATTGCGCACGTCGGTCGCAGCCTGTTTCACTGCCGGTTGCTGATCGAGCGTAGTATTCAGCACCATCGCCTGGTTGGCGTTGAATTGCTGAATAGCGACGTCGAGCTGGGCCTGAGCACTGGCTACCGCATCACGAGCGTGCTGCAGCTCTTCGCGGCCAATCAGGTTAGCACTGCCGAGCGGTACGCGACGGTTGAAGTCGCTTTGCGCCTGGGCCAGCGCCGTTTTTTGCACGTCAATGCTGGCCTGCAGCTGCTTGCTGTTGATCATCTGCTGACGGGTCTGACGCACGCTCGAGGCCAGAACGGTCTGGGCTTTTTCAAACGCCTGCTGGGCATCCGTAGGATCCAGCGTCACCAGCACGTCGCCTTTCTGCACAAAGTCGGTATTGTCAGCCCAGACTTTCGTCACGCTGCCCGACACCTGCGCCATAATCTGAACCTGGTTCCCTGCCACGTACGCATCATCTGTTTCTTCAGAATGACGCAGTACTAAAAACCAATAAATCCCATATGCCACGGCAATAATAATAAAGAGCAAGGTCAGCACGAGAAGGGCGCGCTTGCGTTTGCCTTTCTTGTTAGCTGGTTGCTGCGGGGTTATGTTCTCCGCATTTGCGCTCATGTTTTTCTCCACGATCTTATTTTTCACATCGGCTGAGCCGACCTGTTATCAGAAAGGCCAGCAGTATGACCTGCTGGCCTGTCGGTTTTCTTTTTATGAATCTGGATTTTAGAGCGTGTCGTCGCGTTAGCGCAGCGCCTCAAGGATGGCGCCATCTTCATCCATCTGGTCCAGACGGGTGAGCAGCTTGCGCGTGATCTGCTCGAGCTGTTCTTTCTCGGTGCCACTCAGAGAAGACCAGAGTTGATGCAGACAATGGTGCTGAGGAGGAAGGACCTCACGCAGGAAATCGTGACCTTTCTCGGTCAGTTGCAGATGCAGACAGCGACGGTCGTTGTCGCTTTCACGGCGCTCAATCCAGCCGCGTTTTTCCAGCTCATCGGCAATACGGGTCGCATTGGTACGGGACGAGCCCAGCGCGCAGCTTAACTCTGATGGCTGGATGCTGTGATTTTCCTGAGACTCCAGGGTTATCAACGCCATAAATAACGTCTCGTTAATCCCTTGAGCTTTCAGCATCTTATTGCGATTTTCCAGCAGCTTGCCCTGCATGTGCATGCAGAGACGCGTTAACAGGATTTCCTGATAAGGGAAATCAGCGTAGCGACTGGCGCGGAATTTAAGCATTTGTTCAATGGGCGTAAACGAACTATCCATTTGGGCATAACCTCATTAATTACAGCCGATATAGTAACGACAGTGACAAATAATGTAAATGAATTATTTGCGCGGAATAAATCCGTCAGACAAATCTCACTGTCATCAAGTGCCGGGTAGATCCGTGACCCGGTAAGCACAGAAGGGAGGGGATTACACTGGCAATACGGGGATTTACTCTCAGAAATTAACTATTCATGCGGTTTTTTAATACATTCCCACATATAAATTCCTGATGTAAATGATTCAGTCACCTTAACAGACTGAGGGGCGTCTTAATACCCTAAGACACCCCAAACGAATGTAAACCTTAGTGAATTGCCTGCTGGAGATGGTAGCCGCGCCACCAGACCAGTAGATTCAGCACCGCGACCACCACGCCAGCCGCGCAGACGCCGCTCCAGCCGGCATGTTGCCACGCCGAGGCAGAAATCAGGGAACCGGCAGCACCGCCGATAAAGTAGCTGGTCATGTACCCGGCGGTCAGACGGTTACGCGCATCCGGCTTGACGCGGTAAATCACGGTCTGGTTGGTGATATGCACCCCCTGGACGGTGAGATCGAGCACCAGGATCCCGACAATCAGCGCCAGCACCGAGACGTGTCCGTACCAGATGGCTGCCCAGGAGAGCAGCAGCAGTACCAGTCCGGCGGTAGTGGTGAGGTGCGATTTCCCCTTATCCGCCAGGCCGCCCGCCGGTCGTGCGCCCAGCGCGCCCGCCGCGCCCGCCAGGCCAAACAGGCCAATCATCCCCTCGGAATAGTTAAACGGTGGGGAGGCGAGCAGGAAGGCCATTGAGGTCCAGAGGATGCTGAAGTTGGCGAAGGTAAAACAGCCCAGCAGCGCACGGGTGCGCAGCAGCTTATCATGGGTGAACAGGCTGAAGACCGAGCCGAGAAGCTGCGGGTAGTTGAGGGTATTTTCCTGCTTCACTTTCGGCAGGCCGCGCCACAGGGCCAGCGCCATAAAGACCATCAGCACTGACGCCACCCAGTACACGGTACGCCAGCCACCGATGCCTGCCAGCAGCCCCGAGACGGTACGCGCCAGCAAAATCCCCAGCAGCAGGCCGCTCATAATGGTACCCACCACTTTACCGCGCTTATCCGGTGAGGCGAGGGTCGCGGCCAGCGGCACCAAAATCTGCGCCACTACCGAGAACAGGCCGGTCAGGGCGGTGCCGAGGATCATCATCGTCAATGACTGACTGGAGGCGGTAATCAACATCCCGCCCGCGGCCAGCAAGGTCATGGAGACGATCATCGCCCGGCGTTCGAACATATCACCCAGCGGAACGAGGAACAGCAGGCCCACCGCATACCCGAGCTGGGCGGCGGTGACGATAAATCCGGCGGAGCTGGCCGAGAGTGAAAAGTTGCGGGCGATGGTTTCCAGCAGCGGCTGCGCATAGTAGTTACTGGCGACGGTCAGACCGGTTGCCACTGACATCAGCAGGATCAGTGCAGGGCTAAGCCCTTGATTGGGTTTTGTCATTAGGTTTTTGAAATCATTAGTTGAGTGATTATTTTATCGGAAACCATAATAACGGATGCAGGCAGAGGAGGGGAATTTTGTGGTGATGGATTGTGCGGTTTGTCCCCTCACCCCGGCCCTCTCCCCATAGGGGAGAGGGTGTAATCGTCCCCTCTCCCCTATGGGGAGAGGGTTAGGGTGAGGGGGAGGTGTTACGAACTTACTTCTGCGCTGCCAGCGCCTCGTTCACCCAGCCGTCAAACTGCTGCTGGTGGGCTTTGATCCAGCCGTCAACGTGGCCCTGGACATCGGCTTCGGACGATTTGCCCGCATGCATCATCGCGTTCTGCGCATTGATATCCGCCAGCGGCAGTTTCATTACCGAGAACAGCTTCGCCGCCGCCGGGTTTTTCTCGGCCCAGGCAAGGTTCGCCACAATATGCATGGTGTTCACCGGGAAGCCATAGTTCATGCCGTTAGGCAGTTTGGTGTCGATACCTTTCTGCTCGCCCGGGAGGGAAGAGAACGGTACCTGCAGCCAGACCACATCTTTACCCGGCTTCATCACGTCGCTCACCCAGTACGGCGTCCAGGTGTAGTAAATAACCGGCTTGCCTTCTTTGAAGCGGGCGATGGTGTCGGCCATCATCGCCGAGTAGTTGCCATGGCTGACGGTAACGGTCTTGGCCAGGTCGAACGCCTCGTTCTGGTGATTAATCACCGCTTCACAGCCCCAGCCCGGCGAGCAGCCCATCATGTCGGCCTTGCCGTCACCGTTGGTGTCGAACAGTCTGGCAATCTTGGGATCTTTCAGCTGTTCAATATTGGTGATGTGATACTGGTCGGCGGTTTTTTTGTCGATCAGATAACCCTGCGCGGCACCGGTCACGAATGTCCCCTGGCGATAAAACTTCTTATCGCCGCCCGCTGCGGCATACATATCGTCATGCAGCGGCTGCCAGTTCACCGCCGTAAAGGTGGCGTCGCCCGCAGCAATCGAGGTGTAACCGACGTTGTAATCCACTTCGCTCGGCTTGCTGACCGTGTAGCCCAGCTTCTCCAGCGCCCGGCTCACCAGCCCGGTCTGGAATGACTCTTCGGAAATGGTGCTCTGAACCGGTTGAACGGTAATGCCTTTGCCAGGCAGGTCAGCAGCAAAGCTGCTGGCAGAGACAAGGGTGGCAAACGCTGTGGCAAAAAGTACGTTATGTCGCATCGTTGTTCCTTATTGTGTGAAAGGTCGGGTGAGTAACCCGATTGGGCCGGTGGTGTACCAGCGACGGTTGCCACGACTGCGCGAGTCGCGACCGACGGCCTGCGTCAGGCGGTCAAGAATAATGGCGAGGATCACGATCCCCACGCCGCCCACGGTCGCCAGTCCCATATCGAGACGGCCAATCCCGCGCAGCACCATCTGGCCGAGTCCGCCAACGGCGATCATTGAGGCGATCACCACCATCGACAGCGCCAGCATCAGCGTCTGGTTAACCCCCGCCATAATGGTGGGCATCGCCAGCGGCAGCTGGACTTTAAACAGCATCTGGCGCGGGCTGGCACCAAACGAACGCGACGCTTCGATAAGATCCGCCGGCACCTGGTTAATCCCCAGAATGGTCAGACGCACAATCGGCGGCAGGGCGAAGATAATCGTTACCACCACACCCGGCACGTTACCGATCCCGAACAGCATCACAATCGGCACCAGATAGACAAACGCCGGAGTGGTCTGCATCGCATCCAGCAAGGGCCGAATAATCTTCGCGGCTCTGGGACTGCGCGCCAGCCAGATCCCCATCGGCAGGCCAATCGCCACGCAGAACAGCAGGGCGGTCAACACCAGCGCCAGGGTGATCATCGCCTGCGACCAGGCCCCAATCGCACCAATCGCAATCAGCGAGATAAGCGTGGCGATGCCCATTCCCGCGCTGCCAAACTGCCAGGCAATCAGCGAGAAAATCACAATCGCCACCGGGGCAGGCATCCCCAGCATCAGCTGCTGGAAGCCGTTAAGGATATAATCCACCGGCACGCGAATGCCCTGGAACAGCGGACGGAAGTGGGTCACCACCCAGTCGATGCCCTCGGTCACCCAGCTGTCGAGCGGGATCAGCGTTTTATGGAACGGATCCATAATATTGAAGTGTTCTGGCGCAGGCGCAGGTGCGCTGGTCAGCCAGTCGGCAGCACCGCCGCCGTCTGTAGGTGCTGCCGCCGGTGCGGAGCCCCACGCGTCAGCAGATTGTGCCGCGCTGTCCGCCGCCTCGGTGGTTCCCCACGGGTTTGATTGATCAGCCATTGTTTGCCCCCTCGCGATCTAAAGCCTGCAGCAACATGCGTTTTGAGATGATGCCGACGTACTGTTGTTCTTCTCCGACGACCGGTACCGCACACGGCGCCTGGCCGACGTGGGAGAGCAGCTCGCTGAGCGGCGTTTCGGCGTCGACGGCAAGCGGGACGTCAATAAGCGCCATATCGATACCCTGGTTTTCGCTGAGCGCGGTTTTCAGGGAGTCAATAGAGACCACACCAACAAATTTATTGCCGCGTTCAATCACATAGCCGTATTCGCGATCTTCATCCTGAAGTAATTTCAGCGCCGAGCGCGGGCCAAAGCCGGGGGTGCGACGAATAATGCCGTTTGGCGTGCGACGGGCAATATCTTTGGCGCTAAAGACCTGGCTAATATCCACGCCACGGAAGAAGGTGCGCACATAGTCATTGGCCGGATTATTGAGTATTTCATCCGGGGTACCGACCTGCACCACTTCGCCGTTTTGCATAATGGCAATTCGGTCGCCAATACGCATCGCTTCATCCAGATCGTGGGAAATAAAGACAATGGTGCGCTGATGTTTTGCCTGCAGTTTTACCAGCTCATCCTGCATCTCGGTACGAATTAAGGGATCGAGTGCCGAGAAGGCTTCATCCATTAATAAAATATCGGGATTGATGGCTAATGCACGGGCCAGACCAACGCGCTGGCGCATACCGCCGGAGAGTTCATCCGGGTAGGCATGGGCGTAATTTTCCAGCCCCACCTGACGCAGCGCATCCAGCGCTTTTTCCTGACGTTCGCCGGTCGGGATACCGGCTAATTCCATGCCAAATGCCGCGTTATGTAATACCGTTAAATGCGGCATCAGGGCAAATGACTGGAAGACCATCGCAATCTTTTTTCTGCGCACCTCACGGAGTTCAGCGTCCGATATTCTGGCGATGTCGACGCCATCAATCAGCACCTGTCCGCGGGTGGGTTCAATCAGGCGATTGAGAAGGCGAACCATAGTGGATTTACCCGAGCCGGATAATCCCATGATGACAAAAATCTCGCCTTCTTCAATGGCCAGACTGGCGTCTTTAACGCCAAGCGACAGCCCGGTTTTTTCCAGGATTTGTTCTTTTGAAAGTCCTTTTTCAATATATTTGAAGGCCCTCTGTGGGTGCTCGCCAAATACTTTATACAGATTCTTAACTTCTAATTTAATTGCCATGCAATAGAAAATGTCCTGTTATTTGTTTATGTCGATATCATTACCAGTAGAATAATTAACGGGTCATACCCTAACATACTCAGAATCTGAGACAACCCTCGATTAGCATGTGGCATGAATTTTGCCGCCGATGACCTGGCTGAATTTCCCATGAGATAAGGGCTGAGCGGTGGATCAATTTTTCTTCGGAAATATCTTATTGTAAGGGCAATTCAGGCGAGAATAACGATGAAGCAGGAGAATATGACAGGGAAATGACGGTGATGATTGGGGGAAAATAACACGCCGAAATCAGGGGAATTATATTCCCGTCCTGCGCGTCATATTCCTCGGTTTTTTCTTACATCAGGGCGTTCTTATCGATCCCTAAGCGCTTCATGCGCGACAGCAGCGTGGTGCGCTTCAGGCCTAACCGATTTGCCGCGCCTCTTGGCCCGGCGATCACCCCATTAGTTTCTTTCAGCACCCGCATAATGTGTTGATATTCCTCCTCGCCTTCACGGATCTCGCTGACGGCGGTTTCCGGTGCAGCGGCGTTCGCCACGCGCGGGAAATCAATATCCGGCAGCGACAGCTGGAGCACGTTGCCGCGGGTCAACAGCACCGCGCGTTCAATCACGTTTTCCAGCTCACGCACGTTGCCCGGCCACTCCATTTTACTCAGCTGGCGTAGAGTATCTGCCGGAATACTGTCGATCTGGCGGCCCAGTCGATGGGCAATTTTGAAGGTGAACGACTTCACCAGCAGGGGAATATCTTCCGGACGCTCGCGCAGCGGCGGCAGGAAAATCGGGAACACGTTGAGGCGGTAATAGAGGTCGCTGCGGAATTCACGATCGGCGACCATTTGCGTTAAGTCGCGGTTAGTTGCAGCAATCAGGCGCACGTCGGTGTGAATAATACGGTTGCTGCCGAGGCGCTCAAACTCCTGCTCCTGCAGCACGCGCAGCAGCTTGGGCTGCAGTTCAACCGGCATATCGCCCACTTCATCAAGGAACAGCGTGCTTTTATCCGCCAGCTCGAATCGGCCAATACGCTGGGCGCTGGCCCCGGTAAAGGCCCCGCGCTCGTGGCCGAACAGGTCGCTTTCCAGCAGGCCGGCAGGCATCGCCGCGCAGTTCATCTTCACCATCCGCCGATCGCTGCGCCCGCTCAGGTTGTGAATGGCACGGGCAATCAGCTCCTTCCCGGTGCCGGTCTCACCCAGAATCAGCACCGTGCTGTTGCTCCGGGCGACCATCTCTACCTGCTTCATCACCGTCATCATCGGCGAGCTGCGGCCAATAATTTCGCCAAAATCGGTGGCGACGTTGTTGATCTGCTCGGTGAGGGCAAGGTTTTCGTCGATCAGCCGCTCCTTGAGGTGGCTAATCTCCCGATAGGAGAGGGCATTATCTACGGCAATGGCGATGCGTTCGGCAATCTGGTTCAGCAGCTTGACGTTGGCGGCGGTAAACACCTGGGCCTTGCACTGGGCCAGCTTCAGGGTGCCGAGCACCCGGTCGCGGAAGATCAGCGGGAACAGGCACAGGGTCTGATCTTGCTCGCCCCACATATCAAACAGCATTCTTTCGTAAGGGGCGTGCTGATCCCGATGGTGCAGGTTCAGCATCAGCATCTTCTGGTCACGCATCACTTTTTCGGAGAGGGTGCCTTTTTCGTCCACCTCGCTCTGATCGTGCAGCGGCGCGTTTTCATCCAGGTAGTGGGTGGAGTAGACGATGAGCTTTCCTTTGCGGTCGCTGCGCAGCACCATGCTGATGGAATCAATGCCGAAGTTGTGCTGAATTTCGCGCGAGACCTCGGTTACCAGCTCATCCAGGTCGAGCTTCGACAGCACGGCGTTGGTGATGGCGACCAGCAGGCGAAAATCGTTGCGCTCCCGGCACAGCAAATCATAGCTTTCGCTATCGTTGCGGCGGGCCTGAATCTGCTCGACGGCCAGGCCGACCGCCTGGGTCAGCGTCTGCAGGCGGGAAAAGTCGTTATCGCTCCAGGGCGTATCCTGGCTGCGCAGGAACTCGCAGCCGCCGAAGATCCGCCCGTCGGCGGCCAGCGGCGTCAGGCAGTAGTGGGCAAACGGTGGGTAACATGCCAGCCCGGCCAGCGCCGGCCAGGTATCGCGGAAGGTGTCTGCCTTACAGTGCAGTACGTCCGGGCGCGAAAGCATCCGGCGGAACGGTCCGTTCGCCAGCGGGGGCTCATCTTCACAGCGGATATCCCGTCCCTGATCGTCGCTGCCGTACAGATACACCCGTCGCGGCTCCGGCTGCCAGAGCAAAATATTAACGTGGTCGGCGAGGTCTATCTGCCGGACGTGCTGGGTCAGCACCTGTGCCAGGGCGCAGAGATCGGGTTGTTGCAGCAGAGTACGGGTAATATCGAACAAGCCTTGATCAATAGGATCGTTCGTCGGTGTATACGACATGCGTGATATCCAGAAAATGAGAATCGACAGTCAGCAAATACGCGGCAGCGGTTCGGCATGGGGCAAATTCAGCGTGCGCTTCACGCCGTACAGTCCGGTGAGGCGGACCCCTTTGCGCTCCACCACTTCGCCGATAATCGCCGCATTCTGACCTAACGGCTGCTGATGTAATAAGGCTAGCACCTGTTGTGCCGCGCTGCGCTCAACGACGATTGCCAGCTTGCCTTCGTTGGCGAAGTTGAGCGGATCTAACCCCAGCAGTTCGCATGCGCCGCGTACCGCGGATTTCACCGGCAGGGCGCCTTCCTGCAGCTCAATGCCGCAGCCGCTGCTGGCGGCAAACTCGTGGGCGACGGCATTCACGCCGCCGCGCGTGGCGTCACGCAGGGCTTTTACGCCGGGCACATCACGCAGCGCCTGAATCAACGGCGTCAGCACCGCGCAGTCGCTTTGCAGATCGCCTTCGAGACCTAAGCCTTCGCGCAGGTTGAGGATGGTCGCGCCGTGATCGCCCAGGGTGCCGCTCACCAGCAGCACATCGCCGACCGCAATCTGGCGCATCCCCCAGTTTAACCCGCCGGGAATAGAACCGATACCGGCGGTATTGATAAACACCTTATCCGCCGCGCCGCGCGGCACCACTTTGGTATCGCCGGTGACAATGGTGATCCCCGCCGCCGCCGCCGTTGCGGCCATGCTGGTGACGATGCGCTCGAGGGTTGCCATCTCCAGCCCCTCTTCCAGAATAAAGCCGCAGGAGAGCCAGCGCGGGACAGCCCCGCTGACGGCGACGTCGTTGGCCGTGCCGCATACCGCCAGCTTGCCGATATCGCCGCCGGGGAAGAACAGCGGATCAATGACATAGCTGTCGGTGGAAAAGGCCAGCCGGTCGCCGTGTGCGGTTAGCTCATGTAGCGGAATGCGGGCCTGATCTTCCTGTTCGTTCAGCAGCGGGTTGGCGAAGGCGCGCATAAAAAGCTCGCCGATCAGCTGCTGCATGGCCTGTCCGCCGCTCCCGTGGGCGAGGGTTATCTGTTTCAACTTTCACACTCCTGAGAACGGTACTGATACCAGGCGCTACACGCCCCTTCCGATGACACCATCAGCGCGCCAAAGGCGCTTTGCGGCGTGCATTTATTACCAAACAGCGGACACTGCGCCGGTTTGCAGCGCCCGGTCAGCACTGCCCCGCAGCGCGCCTCTGGATCGTCGCAGACGGCCTGCGCCTGCGGCGTGAAGTGATGCTCGGCGTCAAACAGGCGATAGCCTTCGGTCAGGTGTACGCCGGAGTGCTCAATTACCCCCAGCCCGCGCCATTCGCTGTCGCCTTCAATACCAAACACCTCGGCTATCGCCGCCTGTGCCACGGCGTTACCCGCCTCCGGCACAATGCGGCGATACTGATTTTCGACCCGACTGACGCCTTCGATCTTCTGCTCAACCAGCATCAACACCCCCTGCAGCAGATCGACCGGTTCAAACCCGGCCACCGCCAGCGGGCGGTTATGATCCCCGGCGATAAAATCGTAGGCATGGGTGCCAATCACCATGCTCACATGTCCCGGAGCCAGAAACGCGTCGATGCCGTTTTCCGGCTGTTCGAGCAGGCTTTTCAGCACCGGGATCAGGGTGATGTGCTGGCAGAAAAAGTAGAAATTCGACACCTTCGCGGCCTTCGCCTGGCGCAGGGTCAGGGCGGTGGCGGGCATGGTGGTTTCGAATCCGAGGCCGAAAAAGACCACCTTGCGATCCGGATTTTGCTGGGCCAGCTTCAGGGCGTCGGCGGGGGAGTAAATCACCCGCACGTCCGCGCCGTGCATCCGGGCATCCAGCAGCGAACCGTTTTTACCCGGGACGCGCATCGCGTCGCCGAAGGTACAGAAGATCACCTCCGGGTGGTGGGCAATCTCAATACAGGTGTCAATGCGGCCCATCGGCAGGACGCACACCGGACAGCCGGGGCCGTGGATAAACTCGATGTTGTCGGGCAGGAGCTGATCGAGCCCAAACTTAAAGATGGCGTGGGTGTGCCCGCCGCACACCTCCATGATCCGCAGCGGGCGCTGGGCGGTATAAGTTAATGCCCCGGCGCGGACCTTGAGGGTCTCAATCAGGCGCATCACCTTCTGCGGATCGCGGTATTCATCAACAAAGCGCATTAGCGATGCTCCTCGCCAAACAGCAGCGAACCCACGTCCGGCTCGACGTCGAACATGTTCTGCAGGGCGGCGAGGGTGTCCAGCGCCTCCTCTTCATCTATTACGCTCATCGCAAACCCCACGTGGACCAGCACCCACTGGCCGAGGCGGCTGTTGCCGTTTTCGTCATGGATACCGACCAGGGTCAGATCCACATCGCGCAGGATGCCGCAGACATCGACCTGGGCCTGCATGCCATCGTGGATGGCGCTAATTTTACCAGGAACGCCTATGCACATCGCTGCGTCTCCAGCCAGTCAAGCCAGGCATCCATGCCGTCGCCGCGAGTCGCGGAGACCAGCAGGATCTCGATTTCCGGGTTCACTTCCCGGGCGGCGGCGAGGCATTTCTCGACGTCAAAGGTGAGGTACGGCAGCAGATCGACCTTATTCAGCAGCATGATAGACGCGGCGGCAAACATATGCGGGTATTTCAGCGGTTTGTCCTCGCCCTCGGTGACCGACAGCACCGCCACCTTATGACGCTCGCCAAGGTCGAAGCTTGCCGGACAGACCAGGTTACCGACGTTTTCGATAAACATAATCCCGCCGTCATCCAGCGGCAGGCGCTGCATCGCGTCATGGATCATCTGCGCGTCCAGGTGACAGCCTTTGCCGGTATTGACCTGAATCGCCGGGGTGCCGGTGGCGCGAATGCGTTCCGCGTCGTTCACCGTCTGCTGATCGCCTTCGATCACCGCGCAGGCCACGCGCTGCTGCAGGCGTTTTAAGGTTTCCGTCAGCAGGGTGGTTTTACCGGAGCCGGGGCTGGAGACCAGATTCAGCGCCAGCTGCTTTTTACGGCTGAACAGCTCGCGGTTGCGCCGGGCCAGCTGATTGTTCTTGCCCAGCACGTCCATCTCTATCTCGACCATTTTGCGCTGGCTCAGGCCCGGCGCGTGGGTGCCCGCTTCGCCGTGACCGTAATCCAGCTGGCCTGTGCTGGCTTCAGCGGGGGCAAACGGCGTCGCGTCAATGCGCGTGACGCGCAGCGCCGGGCGTGGGGCAGGGGAGAACGGGGCGCTGCGAAAAGCAGAGTGAGGATTATGCTCGTCGCCTTCTATATATAAGTTGCCCTGGTCGCAACCGCAGGTGGTACACATGGTTTACTCCTGTTCAATTTCCAGACGGGTGATATGCAGCCCGTCGTCGGCAACGATATTCAAATCGCTGCCGCCGCAGTCCGGGCAGCGGCGCACGCGGTGGGTTAATAGCTGGACATACTGCTCGCAGTCCCGGCACCAGCATTCCGCCTGCTGCTCTTCCAGATGCAGGTCGCAGCCTTCGGCGACCGTCTCCCGGCATACCAGCTCAAAGCAAAACTGCAGGGCGCTGCTTTCCACGCAGGAAAACGCGCCAACGCGCAGCCACACGCCGGTGACCCGCTTGGCGTGATGTTCATGAGCCTGGTGTTGAATCAATTCCAGCGCCTGCTGGCAGAGGGTGATCTCGTGCATAGTGCGTTTCCTGGTGACGTCTTACCGGGTAATAGCAATATTGATGCCAGGTTTTAGTTAAAGCCGGGGAGAGGGTGTCTGCGCGCGGACAAAGATGACGAAATGACATGTCATTTTGTGTTGTTATTCACAACTTAAATTCAATTAATTATATAAATCAATAAGTTAAAAATTGGCATGGAACGTGCTTAATGCAGTCAACTTCTTCAAAAAGAGCATTAGGTATTTCACCATGAACCTTTCCGAATTAAGCGAGAAAGCAAATTTTATTGCCGGACAGCAGCGCGTCCTGCGTACCCACTGGAATCACTACGGCAACTCATTGATTCAGGGCATTACGCTGTCTAAAGCCAGTCTGCACCTGAGCGTGGCCAGCAATACGGATAGCGGGCTGGGCTTCTGGCTGTTCGACCACTTCCTGATCCGCGTCACCCCTGAACAGGCGTTCAACGGCCATGTCTTTCACTACACCGTCGAAGCGCGGGACGAACAGGCCAGCGTGCTGATTGCCCGCGCCCGGCTGGGCGCTGACGGCCTGCTCGACGGCAGCATCAGCGTGGATGAGCGCGAGGCGGTGCTGTCTCATTTCCTCGATACCATCAGCGGGATCTACGCCGCGCTCTATCAGGCAACCGAACGCGGCGAATCGCTGACGCTCGAGACGCTCGCCAAACACCACGCTGTGGCCTGAATACGCTGTCGACAGGTGTCGAAATGACACTTTCGACACTTATCGTCAAAAATGACTCTCACCAGAGGACTCCAGGTGAATCGTTTTGTAATTGCTGATCCTACGCTGTGTATCGGCTGCCACACCTGTGAGGCGGCCTGCTCAGAGACCCATCGCCTGCATGGCCTGCAAAGCCAGGCGCGACTGAAAGTGATGCGTAACCGCAATGACTCCGCGCCGCAGCTTTGCCACCAGTGCGAGGACGCCCCCTGCGCCCAGGTGTGCCCGGTTAACGCCATCACCCGCATTGACGGCGCCATCCAGCTGAATGAAAGCCTGTGCGTCAGCTGCAAGCTGTGCGGCATTGCCTGTCCGTTTGGCGCCGTGGAGTTTGGCGGCAGCCGTCCGCGGGCGATCCCTGCCAACAGCAACACCAGCAAGGCGCCGATGGCACCACCGGCACCCGCCCGCGTCAGCCCGTTCCTTGACTGGGTGCCGGGCGTGCGCGCCATCGCGGTGAAGTGCGACCTGTGCTACTTCGACCCGGACGGCCCTGCATGCGTGCGCACCTGTCCGACCCAATCCCTGCGGCTGGTCAATAACGACGACATCGCCCGCGCCAGCAAGCGCAAGCGTGAACTCACCATGAATACCGATCTGGGCGATCTGTCGCTGTTCCAGTCGCAACAAGGAGAGCGCGGATGAACGCCTTTTCGTTAATTAACCCGGCGCTGGGTCTGTTCCTGATAAGCGCCGTGCTGGCGTTTATCTTCTGCGCCCACAAGCCCCTGAGCGGCGCCATCGCCGGGATCGGCGGGGTGATTGCCAGTGCCATGACGGTGATGGCAGGGGTTATTACCCTGCTGGCCGACCCGCAGACCCTGGCGCTGCACGGGCAGATTGCCTGGCTGCACGCCGGGATGCAGTTGACCGGTATCCGCGCGGTGTGGCTTATCGCCATTGGTCTGCCAGCCTGTCTTATCAGTCTGTTTACCATCGCCTGGCAGCGTCACCCGCAGGTGAAAAATACCGGCGTGCTGGCGAACCTGCTGATAGCCGCCGCGGTGGCGGCCATCGTCGCCGATAACCTCGGCTGGCTGGTGGTGATGGCTGAAATCATGGCCCTGTGCGCCGCGTTCCTTACCGGCTGCGCCCAGTCCGGCAAGCTGTGGTTTGTGCTGGGTCGTCTGGGTACGCTGCTGCTGGCACTTGCCTGCTGGCAGGCGTGGCAGTTCTACGGCACCCTGGATTTTGTGGCCATGAATGCCATGGCCACCGCGCAGGCTCCGGGTGCCAGCGTCTGGCTGCCGGGTCTGGCGGGCTTTGGCCTGCTGGCGGGCGTCATCCCGCTGCACGGCTGGGCACCTCAGGCGCATGCTAACGCCAGCGCCCCGGCTGCCGCGCTGTTCTCCACCGTCGTCATGAAGGTCGGGCTGTACGGCATGCTCACCGTGTCCCTTAGCGGCGCGTTACCGCCGCTGTGGCTCGGGGTGCTGCTGCTGGTGATGGGGATGATCACCGCCTTTATCGGCGGGCTGTACGCGCTGATGGAGCACAACATCCAGCGCCTGCTGGCGTACCACACCCTGGAAAACATCGGCATTATCCTGCTCGGCCTGGGTGCGGGCGTCACCGGTATTGCTCTGCACAGCCCCCTGCTGATTGCGCTGGGCTTCACCGGGGGGCTCTATCACCTGGTCAGCCACGGTCTGTTTAAAACCACGCTGTTCCTCGGCGCGGGCGCGGTGTGGTATCGCACCGGCCATCGCGACATCGAGAAGCTGGGCGGCATCGGCAAAAAAATGCCGCTGATCTCGCTTGCCATGCTGGTGGGGCTGATGGCGATGGCCGCATTGCCGCCGCTGAACGGCTTTGCCGGAGAGTGGGTGATCTATCAATCCTTCTTTAACCTCGGCACCCACGACGCCTTTATCGCCCGGCTTTTAGGGCCGCTGCTGGCGGTCGGTCTGGCCATTACCGGCGCGCTGGCGGTGATGTGTATGGCGAAAGTCTACGGCGTCACCTTCCTGGGCGCACCGCGCACCGCAGAAGCGGAAAATGCGCACGGCGCGCCTTGGCTGATGACCGTCAGTACCGTGCTGGCGGCGTTGTGCTGCGTGGCGGGGGGCGTTGCTGCCCCCTGGTTCCTGCCCGTGATTAGCCGCATGTTCCCGATGAGTGGCGGCGCTGTCTCCACCGTCTCGCCGCCGACGATCGCTCTGCTGCTGATCGCAGGGCTGCTGCTGCCGTTTATCGTGATGGTCATTTTCAAAGGCAACCGCCTGCCGAACCGCTCCCGCGGCTCAGCCTGGGTGTGCGGATACGACCATGAACAAGCGATGGTGATCACCGCCCACGGCTTTGCGATGCCGGTCAAAGAGTCGTTTGCGCCGGTGCTGAAGCTGCGCAAATGGCTGAACCCGGTGCGCTTTATCCCCGGCTGGCAGTGCGAATGCACCGCCGTGTTGTTCCACCGTATCGCCCTGATTGAGCTGGCGGTGCTGGTGGTGGTTATTGTGTCCCGAGGAGCCTGAACATGACTTTACTCTTTGCATTGATTCAGGCGCTGGTGCTGTTTGCCGTGGCGCCGCTGCTGGCCGGTATTACCCGTGTGGCGCGTGCCCGTCTGCATACCCGTCGCGGGCCGGATATCTTCCAGGAGTATCGGGATCTGGTGAAACTGCTGGGCCGCCAGAGCGTGGGCCCGGCGGCCTCCGGCTGGGTGTTCCGCCTGATGCCGTTGGTGATGGTGGGGGTGATGTTCGCCATTGCTACCGCGTTGCCGGTGGTGACTGTTGCCTCACCCGTCCCGGCACTCGGCGACCTGATCACCCTGATTTATCTCTTCGCCATCGCGCGTTTCTTCTTCGCCATCGCCGGGCTGGATACCGGCAGCCCGTTCACCGGGATTGGCGCAAGTCGTGAAGCGATGCTTGGCGTACTGGTGGAGCCGATCCTGCTGCTGGGCCTGTGGGTTGCGGCGCAGGTAGCGGGCACCACCCATATCAGCGCGGTAACAGCGACCGTTTACCACTGGCCGGTGGCGCACTCCCTGACGCTGATTCTGGCGATGTGCGCCTGCGCGTTCGCCACCTTTATTGAGATGGGCAAACTGCCGTTTGACCTCGCGGAAGCTGAACAAGAGCTGCAGGAAGGCCCGCTGTCGGAATACAGCGGCGCAGGCTTTGCGGTGCTGAAGTGGGGCATCAGCCTGAAACAGCTGGTGGTGCTGCAGATGTTCGTCGGGGTGTTTATTCCCTGGGGACAGATGACGCAGTTTTCCGTCGGCGGCCTGCTGCTGGCTATCGCGATCGCAGCCGTCAAGCTGGTGGCTGGCGTGCTGGTGATTGCGCTGTTCGAGAACAGCATGGCGCGCCTGCGCTTTAACGCCACCTCCCGTATTACCTGGGCCGGTTTTGGTCTGGCATTTTTAGCTTTCGTCTCCTTGCTGGCGGCGTGATTGTAGAGAATAACCATGTCTGAAGAAAAAGTAGGTCAACACTATCTCGCCGCGCTGCATCAGGCCTTCCCTGGCGTTGTGCTGGATGAGGCCTGGCAGACCAAAGATCAAATCACCGTGACGGTGAAAATCAACTATCTGCCGGAAGTGGTCGAGTTCCTGTACTACAAGCAGGGCGGCTGGCTGTCGGTGCTGTTTGGCAATGACGAACGCCAGCTCTGCGGCAGCTACGCCGTCTACTACGTGCTGTCGATGGAGCAGGGCACCCGCTGCTGGCTCACCGTGCGCGTGGAAGTGGACGCCGACAAACCGGAGTTCCCGTCCGTCACCCCGCGTGTGCCTGCTGCCGTCTGGGGCGAGCGCGAAGTGCGCGACATGTACGGCCTGATCCCCGTTGGCCTGCCGGACGAACGTCGGCTGGTGCTGCCGGATGACTGGCCGGACGAACTCTATCCGCTGCGTAAAGACAGCATGGACTACCGTCAGCGCCCGGCCCCGACCACCGATAAAGAAACCTACGAATTCATTAACGAACTCGGCGACAAGAAAAACAACGTGGTGCCGATTGGCCCGCTGCACGTCACCTCCGACGAACCGGGCCACTTCCGTCTGTTCGTTGACGGCGAGAACATTATCGACGCCGACTACCGCCTGTTCTACGTTCATCGCGGGATGGAAAAGCTGGCGGAAACGCGGATGGGCTACAACGAAGTCACCTTCCTGTCGGACCGCGTGTGCGGCATCTGCGGCTTTGCCCACAGCACCGCCTACACCACCTCGGTGGAGAACGCGATGGGGATCGTGGTGCCGGAACGCGCCCAGATGATCCGCGCCATCCTTCTGGAAGTGGAGCGTCTGCACTCGCACCTGTTGAACCTCGGCCTGGCCTGCCACTTCGTTGGCTTCGACTCCGGCTTTATGCAGTTCTTCCGCGTACGTGAAACCTCCATGAAGATGGCGGAGATCCTCACCGGGGCGCGTAAAACCTACGGCCTGAACCTGATCGGCGGCATCCGTCGCGATCTGCTGAAAGACGACATGATCCAGACCCGCCTGCTGGCCCAGCAGATGCGCCGCGAGGTGCAGGATCTGGTGGATATTCTGCTGAGTACGCCGAACATCGACCAGCGCACCGTCGGCGTGGGCCGCCTCGACCCGCAGATCGCCCGCGACTTCAGCAACGTCGGCCCGATGGTGCGCGCCAGCGGCCACGCCCGCGACACCCGCGCCGATCACCCGTTTGTCGGTTACGGCCTGCTGCCGATGGAAGTCCACGTCGAGCAGGGCTGCGACGTGATTTCGCGTCTGAAAGTGCGCATCAACGAAGTCTACACCGCCCTGAACATGATCGACTTCGGGCTCGACAACCTGCCGGGCGGCGAGCTGATGGTGGAAGGCTTTACCTACATCCCGAACCGCTTTGCGCTGGGCTTTAGCGAAGCGCCGCGCGGGGATGATATCCACTGGAGCATGACCGGCGACAACCAGAAGCTGTGGCGCTGGCGCTGCCGGGCGGCCACCTACGCCAACTGGCCAACCCTGCGCTACATGCTGCGCGGCAACACCGTCTCTGACGCGCCGCTGATTATCGGCAGCCTCGACCCGTGCTACTCCTGCACCGACCGCATGACGGTGGTGGACGTGCGGAAGAAGAAAAGCAAGGTGGTTCCGTATAAAGAACTGGAACGCTACAGCATCGAACGCAAAAACTCGCCGCTGAAATAACCCGGAGCACCCATGTTTACGTTTATTAAAAAAGTCATCAAAACCGGCGTGGTCACGGAGTCCTATCCGCTGCAGCCGATTGCGGTCGACAAAAATATGCGCGGCAAGCCGGAGCATAACCCGCAGCAGTGCATCGGCTGCGCGGCCTGCGTGAATGCCTGTCCGTCGAACGCCCTGACGGTGGAAACCGATCTGCAGTTCGGCCAGTTGACCTGGCAGTTCAACCTCGGGCGCTGCATCTTTTGCGGGCGCTGCGAAGAGGTCTGCCCGACCACGGCCATCAAGCTGTCGCAGGAGTACGAGCTGGCGGTGTGGAGCAAAGCCGATTTCCTGCAGCAGTCGCGCTTTGATATCTGCCACTGCCGGGTGTGCGAGCGCCCGTATGCGGTCCAGAAAGAGATCGATTACGTGATTGAACTGCTGCGCCACAACGGCGACAAACGCGCCGAATCGCACCGGGAGAGTTTTGAAACCTGCCCGGACTGCAAGCGCCTGCAGGGGCTGACCCCGTCGGACAAAATCCATCTGACCCGCGAAATGAAGGAAGCGACACGATGAGCGAACTGTTAGGGCCGCGTAACGAACAGGGGATCCCGGTGCCGGTGACGGTGGACGACTCCATCGCCAGTATGAAGGCCTCGCTGCTGAAAAAAATTAAGCGTTCTGCCTATGTCTACCGCGTGGACTGCGGCGGCTGCAACGGGTGTGAAATCGAAATCTTCGCCACCCTGTCGCCGATTTTCGACACCGAACGCTTCGGCATCAAAGTGGTGCCATCCCCGCGCCACGCCGATATTCTGCTGTTTACCGGCGCGGTGACCCGCGCGATGCGCTCCCCGGCGCTGCGCGCGTGGGAATCGGCCCCCGATCCAAAAATCTGTATCTCTTACGGGGCCTGCGGCAACTCCGGCGGCATCTTCCACGACCTGTACTGCGTCTGGGGCGGCACCGACAAAATCGTGCCGGTGGACGTGTACATTCCCGGCTGCCCGCCGTCGCCTGCCGCCACCCTGTACGGCTTTGCAATGGCACTGGGGCTTTTAGAGCAGAAAATCCACGCCCGCGAGCCGGGGGCGCTGGACAACCAGCCCGCGGAGATCCTGCATCCGGAAATGCTACAGCCGCTGCGGGTACGCATCGATCGCGCCGCGCGCCGTCTGGCGGGCTACCGCTACGGTCGCCAGATCGCCGACGACTTTATGCGTCATCTGATCGAGGGCGACGAGAGCGTGGCCCGCTGGCTGGCGCACGAGAACGACCCGCGCCTGAACGAAATCGTCGGCAACCTCATTGAGGTGGTCGGGCAGGAGCGTATCTGATGAGTGAGACGGTGGTATTCAGCCAGCTTAGCCGTAAGTTCATTGACGAAAGTGACGACACCCCCGACGACGCCCAGCAGGTGATCTACTACGGGCTGGCGATCGGCCACCATCTGGGGGTCATCGACTGCCTGGAGGCGGCGCTGACCTGCCCGTGGGACGACTATCTGGCGTGGATCGCCACCCTGGAAGCGGGGAGCGAGGCGCGACGCAAAATGGAAGGCGTGCCGCGCTACGGGGAGATCGTTATCGACGCTAATCATATTGTGATGCTCGCCAACGCCTTCGACGCCGCAAGGGCAGGGCAGACGGCGCAGCAGCGGGAATGGAGCAGCCACATGCTTAACATGCTCCACGCCATTCACCAGGAAAACGCCATCTATCTGATGGTTCGGAGGCACCGTGACTGATGTATTACTCTGCGTCGGCAACAGCATGATGGGCGACGATGGGGCCGGTCCGCTGCTGGCCGAGATGTGCCGGGAAACCCCGCGCGGCGACTGGGTGGTGTTCGACGGCGGCAGCGCCCCGGAGAACGACGTGGTCGCCATCCGCGAGCTACGCCCGGCGCGGCTGCTGATTGTCGATGCGACGGATATGGGATTAAACCCAGGTGAGATCCGCCGCATCGACCCGGATGACATCGCCGAGATGTTTATGATGACCACCCACAATATGCCGCTGAACTACCTGGTGGATCAGCTTAAGGATGATGTGGGGGAGGTGGTTTTCCTCGGGGTTCAGCCGGATATTGTCGGGTTTTATTATCCGATGACGGAGAAGGTGAAAGCTGCGGTTGAGAGGGTATATGAAAGCCTGGCGGACAGGGATGGGGTGTTGGAGTTTGGGGAGTTGTAGGGGTTTACTGGTACTGAACCTTAACAGGTGTAATGAAGTAACGAAGGGTTGTGGAAAGCGCTCGCGGAGAGGCGGGCGTTTTTTCCAGGGCAGGTTGTCAGTTCAGGGATGTGATTTTTTACTAAGGCTGTGGTGATGACTGTGGGCAATGTGCCAGGAGCAGAAGTTGAGTGTTGACTCACTGCAAATCCGTCTTACTTATCCCTGATGTTGATAAATGTGAATAAGATTAATACCATAAAGAATTATAACTTAACCGACGGCGGTTTAAGCAATGGGCGAGTTTTCAAAATATGTTGGAGAGGTGGGAGAAGAGATAGTCAATGACTTTCTGAAGCTCTTTGGATGGAAAAACCTATGTAGTAACAAGCAATTAGATTGCTGTGTGGGAGAACATGCAAAAAAGACACATGGAATAGATGCTTTGTATGTCTACAACTCTATGCTTCAAAAACAATCATTAGTAAGCGTTGTTGTTTCTGCAAAGTATTCATCAGTACCTTACGATAAAGTCAAAACCACTTTTCGTTCACATTTCAAAGACTTGGCCCATACCATTGAATGTTATTCAAAATCCCAGTTTAAAAGAACTATAACAAAACAATTTCCTGGTAGTTCAAGGAAAGAAGATATTGGAGTTTTGTTTTATTTAAATAATGATGAAAGCGACTCAAGCGATAATATTAAAAGTCAAATCATCAATCATAGAATTGATTCAACCCTCAAGTTCAACGCCATACATCTCATTGATAACGCAAGAGCTAAATTTTTATACAACTCAATAAACTTTATCAAGAAAAAGCATGGTGAAATATCGTTTTTCTGCCTTAACACTACCTTAAATGTTTCATCTTCAACAAGACATTCTAAGATAATGCCTGTTGAATACATTACCTCCCCAATAATTCCCATTTCTGTACCTGATGATAATGGGCGAAAGTTCATATTAATTTGCGATTTTAATTATAGTAAAGAATCACTAGGGTTGGTATATAAATTGGCTAGAAAGCTTTGTTCCGATTTCGCTAATCATTATGAAATTTATTTCAATAAATATAATAAACTCACAGACTCCCCTTCAGTTGATGAGGTCAAAATGACGCAGAGCTTTGAAGATGGCTCTGAGGATGTCGTAGGAGATATTACATTAATCGTTGATTCTTATAACAGCACTTTCAGGAGCATTTCTGATGAAAAATGATATTGATTTCATTCCCTCCGGAGATGAACTGAAAAATCTTGTGAGCCAGCAGAACTGTAGCTCTACAATGATCAATAATCTACTTAAAGAAAGAGGGCTTTTTTGTGGAGTGTCTGAAAAATCAGGCACAGTTCCAAACTTGATCACCTCTCTACTAAGCCCTGATGAATCTTATGATTTATTAAGTAGTATTAAAACAAAGGAAAAATTAGATAAAGTAAATTTCAGGAATTTCAATCTTAAGCAAGATATTGATTTGCTTGATGAAGTTAGTGGGTTTGTAGATATTGGTAAAATTACAAAAAATGGTTACATTAATTATGAGATTTCAGATTTTAGCGATTTCACATCCCTAGATGGTAAAAGTAATAATTCCGTAATAATGGATTTCGAAATTTGCAAAACAGATGTTTTAGATGATTGGTATATAACTGAAAAATTCTTTAAAGGATCTGTAGAAATCAAGAAAGACTTTAATGGCATCACTGGTGGTTCCCAACTTTTAATGAATGTTAAACTAAATCACACATCTCCTGAAACTAAAGAAATAGCTGAAAATGTCATAACCTTGATAGAGGGGCATTTGGAAAACAATAATATAATTGAGCATTCGCCTCATCGAGGTAGAGTTTTGATGGATGATTTTGAAAATGAAAACAGAGTGAAATTCCTTAATGAATTGGCCTCCCTTCATATTGGATACTTATTCTACCATCAAAAAATAGACGATGTTCATTTTAATCCTGATCATTCTACTGGTTATGAAAAACAATCAGATGCTGTGACTAATTTCCTCGAAAAAGATATTGACCAGTATAGAGTTAAAGGAAACCTAGAGAATATAATATCTATCAAATGGAAACACATACACCCGTATGTACGTGTTACAAAGGTTGTTGCAAGTTACACAATTAGCTATGAATCCTATTCAGGTGAATGTAAAGTTGCCTACGAGTTTAGTGAGTATGGAAGAAAAACCCCTGTAAACCCTGAGTTATGCATTACCTTTATAAATATAAAGGTTAAAGGTGCGTCGCCTTCTAAAATACATGATATTCAATCAAATATTATGCGTGAGATTGAATTACGTAAAGTTGAGTTGCTTACTAAATATAGAAGAGCTGCTGATATTGAATCAAACTGCTAACTCTATGGTTCTGCTCACGATTGATTAATACCCGCTATTAACACGGGAGCAAAAGCGAACTTCCGCTCCTCGCTCTCAGCAGACATTCATTGTTTCTCATATGCAACAATCGATGTTGTTAGCTTATAAAAAAATCGAACATTAGCCCCCTCAATGCCAACCCCATCTTTAAGCGCATTCAGGGGCCTGCCACAGCCCCTTTCACTACCTGAAATCAAAACGCTTTCGCTGTATTTCAGTCGCGCTTAATGCACGGTGATATACGGCTCCTTCACAAACTCATTCAGCAGCCAGACCAGATCATGCAGCAGCCCCGCCAGTTCTTTCTCGACGCTGGCGGGCAGCGTGCCGCCCAGAATGGCGTGCGTCAGTGCCAGTGCGTAGTCCACCTGGGGGGCAGTTTCCTGCCAGCAGTCCGGCATACAGGAGGTGAGCGTTTCCCCCTGGATCAACTGTTCGATAAGGTGCGGCGGGAGTTCAGCGTCACAGAATTCGCGCAGCTGGCGCAGCGCGTGCTGTAGACCTTCACAGAGCGCAGTGCGGGATGCATTGTCATCAGTTTCGATCAATACGCTCACCAGAGCGGCACAGCGATCGGCGACCTCAAAGAGATCCGCAGCAGCAGAAAGCGGTGTAGACAGGTAATGGGGAATTAACTGTTCGCCAGATTGCGGGTAAATCAGAGTTGGGATAGTTGTCATCATGACATCCTCTACATGTAGTCCATTTAACTACCCTGTGAGTTCCTACGCTCGGGGGGTAGCGCTGACGGAGGTAGGAATACCGCCCACATAGAAAACGGCCAGCCTTTCGGCTGCTCCGCCAGCGCCACCGCGATTTTAACGGGATAAGCACTGCCGCGACATATAAATATCGCTATGTAGAATACGGGTTCCTACACCCGATTGCGGATGTGCCGCAACGCAGTCACTTTACGAGCCTGATAACGGGAATAAAAGCATTAACCCTGAGTTACATAAGGTTAATTTAAAGTTTGCGAGGCTCCTTCCAGAAAGGCCATCCCGGGGGCGCTTCACATGCCCGGCCTATTGGGATACCAGGCTGTTTTAAAACGTAAGTGCTGTTACTCAACATTACCCGATGAGTTTCAGGTCGGCTTTACGGTGCCGCTTTTGCTCATCGTAATAATTCTCGTGCGTTCCCAGGCTCAGGAGATAGATCTCCAGTCTCAGGTCCACCCAAGTGTAGCCGAGCAGGTACTGCTGCTTTCCCATGTAGAACTTATGCACCCACAGATAGCTGAGATCGCCTTTCTTGCGCTCGCCAATCTCCGGGTTTTCGATGATGCGATCAATTTCGTCATCAACGCTATCTTGATCGCTTTTGGTCAGGCGGTTGAAGGCTTTCTCAAAGCGGCTTGACTGGTAAACCTCAATTCCCTGACCGGTCTTTTCTGCGCACATATTTCTTCATTCTCCCGTTGTCCATTTCTGCTTTCGCCAGCAGGATTTCGTTGATGAAGGAAAATGACAGATCGGGATTCTCCTCAGCAATGCGGCCAATCTTAGCCCAGTGCTCAATCTGTTTGGGCACGCTACGGCTCATCGCCTCGGCGTGTATTTTCACTTCTTCAACAAAATCATCATCTAAGCGGATGCTTGTTGCCATTTTAAAACCTCATGATGTAATCACCCGTGCCAGTAAGGTATTGGGTGGTTTCAATCGATACGTCAGTGTTTGACGCACTACAGACAACACTATGCGACAATTTGTCGCATAGTGCAACGTAGTGCCGCGCAGAGTTTACTAATTGGTTGTTCCTGCTCCTCGTCTATAGCTACACCCCCATAAAACCCCATCAAAATCATGTCCTTAAAACAGTAGTTTTCAGCAATAACTATTTACATTTTAATAACAATCCTTATCATTCTGAAAATCATTATCACCCGCGCGGGTGATGTTCTTGCCGTTCGGGCCTCAGGCCCCGGTATCTCGATAATTCAGGACGATCGCCACAATGAAACCGCATTGGTATCGGGCACTCAGCTCGGGTTTATTTTTAACGTTTGCCGCTAACGCCTCGGCTGAAACACAAAAAGATGACACCCTGGTGGTCGCCGCCAGCCGTACTAACCACACCATTGCCGATATGGCGCAGACTACCTGGGTTATCGAACAAGCCGACATTGAACAGCAGGTTCAGGGCGGTAAAGAGCTCAAAGAGGTGCTGGCGCAGTTGATTCCCGGTATGGATGTTAGCAGCCAGGGGCGTACCAACTATGGGATGAACATGCGTGGTCGTTCGATGATGGTGATGGTCGACGGCGTGCGGTTAAACTCCTCGCGCAGCGACAGCCGCCAGCTGGATTCGATCGATCCGTTTAATATCGCCCGCATAGAAGTGATCTCTGGCGCGACCTCCCTTTACGGCGGCGGCAGTACCGGTGGTTTGATCAATATCGTCACCAAAAAGGGCCAGCCGGAAACCGAAGTCGAATTCCAGACTGGCGCTAAAACGGGCTTCAACAGCCATAACGATAATGACGAAAACGTCGCGGCGGCGGTCAGCGGCGGCAACGACCACGCTTCCGGGCGCATGTCGGTCGCTTATCAGCGCTTTGGCGGTTGGTACGACGGCAAGGGCGACGAGGTGAATATTGATAACACCCAGACCGGTTTACAATACTCCGACCGTCTGGACGTGATGGGTACCGGCACGCTGAACATCGACGAGCATCAGCAGCTGCAGCTCACCACCCAGTATTACAAAAGCGAATCCGACGGTAAGCACGGCCTGTATCTTGGCGAGAACTTCTCGGCCGTAACGGGTTCAGGCAACGCCTACAACAAAAATAATCTCGACTCCGATCGTATTCCTGGCACTGAACGCCACCTGATCAACCTGCAATACTCCAACACCGACTTCTGGGGTCAGGATCTGGTGGCACAAATTTACTACCGCGACGAAAGCCTGACCTTTTATCCGTTCCCGACGCTTTCAGCCGGTCGGGTCACCAGCATTGGCGCATCCCAGCAAAAAACCGATTTCTATGGCGGCAAGCTCACCATCAACAGCAAACTGATGGATGATTTGACGCTGACGTGGGGTGTCGATGCCGAACATGAAACCTTCGACGCCAACCAGCAATTTTTCGACCTCAACAAAGCGGCGGCCAGCGGCGGCATGAAGCTGGATGACGCTTATAACGTCGGGCGCTATCCGAGCTACAGCATCACCAACCTTGCCCCATTCCTGCAATCGAGCTACGACATCTCGGCGATCACCCTGAGCGGTGGAGTGCGCTATCAGTACACCGAAAACAAGGTCGATGACTTTATTGGTTACGCCCAGCAGCAGGGGATTGCCACCGGTCGCGCTACTTCGGCAGACGCGGTGCCGGGCGGGAAAACCGACTACAACAACCTGCTGTTTAACGCCGGTATTCTGGGTCATCTGACCGAGCGTCAGCAGCTGTGGTTTAACTTCTCGCAAGGCTTTGAGATCCCGGATCTGGCGAAATATTACGGCTCCGGCACATACCAGTTGGTGAACGGTCACTATCGTTTAGTGAACAGCGTTAACGTGAACGACTCAAAGCTCGACGGGATTAAAGTTGATGCTTACGAGCTGGGCTGGCGCTACACCGGGGATAACCTGCGCACCCAGATTGCTGGTTACTACTCGTTGTCTGACAAAACCATCAACATCAACAAAAGCGACATGACCATCAACGTGGAAGACGACAAACGTCGCATCTACGGTGTTGAAGGTCAGGTGGATTACTTCTTTACCGACAGTGAGTGGAGCACCGGCGCAAACTTCAACGTCATCAAATCGGAAACCCGCGTCGACGGGAAATGGGAAAAACTGACGGTAGACAGCGCCAGCCCGTCCAAAATGAGCGCATGGGTCACCTGGGCACCGGGCGACTGGACGCTGCGTCTGCAAAGCACCCAGACGTTTGATTTGTCTGACGAAGCCGGTAAGAAGATTGATGGCTATAACACCGCTGATTTCATCGGCAGCTATCTTCTGCCGGTGGGCAAGCTAAGCTTCAGCGTCGAAAACCTGCTGGATGAAGACTACACCACCGCCTGGGGACAGCGAGCACCGGGTCTGTACAGCCCAACCTACGGTGCTGAGAACCTGTATACCTACAAAGGTCGCGGTCGTACCTTCGGCCTGAACTACTCGGTCTTGTTCTGATCGTCACTGCCGCCTGCATCGCGGGCGGCAGTTCGTCATCGTCATTTATGACGATGACAGTATCCCACCATACAAAAACTCTTTAAATTCATTTAATTATATTCTGGCGCGATTTATGCATACCTCTGCGGGCTAACCCTCATTCCCGGAGATTAAGGATGAATCGTTTCATCATTGCCGACGCCAGCAAATGCATTGGCTGTCGTACCTGTGAAGTGGCCTGCGTGGTCTCGCACCACGACACCCAGGACTGCGCGTCGCTGACGCCGCAGAACTTCTTACCGCGCATTCACGTCATTAAAGGCGTCAACGTCTCCACGGCCACCATGTGCCGCCAGTGTGAAGATGCCCCCTGCGCCAGCGTCTGCCCGAACGGGGCGATCACCCGCGATAACGACTTTGTCCACGTCCATCAGGAACGCTGCATCGGGTGCAAAACCTGCGTGGTGGCCTGTCCGTATGGCGCGATGGAAGTGGTGCTGCGCCCGGTGGTTCGCCACATCGGTAGCGGCCTGAACGTGGTATCCGACAAAGCCGAAGCCAACAAATGTGACCTCTGCCATCACCAGCCGGACGGCCCGGCCTGCGTTCAGGCCTGCCCGACCAATGCCATCGTCTGTATCGATCGCAAAAAGCTGGAACAGCTGAGCCAGGACAAACGCCGCCGGGCGGCGATGGACGATCTCTCTTCGCTGATGCTGTAAGCGTCAGCCTCTCTTTTCACTTTTAGCAGGTCTGTTACTGATGAAAAAAATCACCAGCGTCTGCCCGTACTGTGGTGCGGGCTGCAAATTAAAACTCGTCGTTGAGAAAAATAAAATCGTCCGCGCCGAAGCGGCAGAAGGCGTCACCAACCAGAATCAGCTGTGCCTGAAAGGCTACTACGGCTGGGATTTCCTCAACGATACCCGGTTGCTGACGCCGCGCCTGACTCAGCCGATGATCCGCTACCAGAAGGGCGGCAAGCTGGAGCCGGTCTCCTGGGATGAGGCCATTCGCTACACCGCCGAACGGCTGAGCGACATCAAGGCTAAATACGGCCCGCGGGCGATCATGACCACCGGCTCGTCACGCGGCACCGGCAACGAAACCAACTACGTAATGCAGAAGTTTGCCCGTGGGGTGCTGAACACCAACAACGTCGACTGCTGCGCCCGCGTCTGTCACGGCCCGAGCGTGGCCGGACTCCAGCAGACGCTGGGCAACGGGGCGATGAGTAACTCCATCAGCGATATCGAAAACTCAAAATGCCTGCTGATCTTCGGCTACAACTGCGCCGACTCGCACCCGATTGTCGCCCGTCGGGTGATCAAGGCCAAACAGAACGGCACAAGGGTGATCGTCTGCGATCCGCGCAAAATCGAGACCGCGCGCATTGCCGATCGCCATCTGCAGATCAACAACGGCTGCAATATGGCGCTGGTGAACGCCTTCATCTACACCCTGCTGGAAGAGAACCTCTACAACAGCGACTACGTGGCGCAGTACACCGAAGGGCTGGACGCGCTACGTGACACGGTCAGCGACTACGCGCCGGAAAACGTCGAAGACATTACTGGCGTCACCGCCAAACAGATCCGCGAGGCGATGCGCATTTACGCCGCCGCGCCGTCCGCCACCGTGATGTGGGGGATGGGCGTGACCCAGTTCGGGCAGGCGGTGGACGTGGTGAAAGGCCTGTCGACCCTGGCATTGCTCACCGGCAACCTCGGGCGCGAGCACGTGGGCGTCGGCCCGGTGCGCGGCCAGAACAACGTCCAGGGCGCGTGCGACATGGGGGTGATCCCCAACCAGTTCCCTGGCTATCAGGACGTGGTCGACCCGCAGGTGCGCGAGAAATTTGCCCGCGCGTGGGGCGTCGATCCGGCCCTGATGGATGACCAGGTGGGCGTGCGCATCACCGAAGTGCCGCACCTGGCGCTGGAGGGCAAGGTCAAAGCCTATTACATCATGGGTGAAGATCCGCTCCAGACCGAAGCGGATCTCGGGCTGGTGCGTAAGGGCTTTGAAGCGCTCGACTTCGTGGTGGTGCAGGACATCTTTATGACCAAAACCGCTGAAGCGGCGGACGTGCTGCTGCCTGCCACCTCGTGGGGCGAACACGGCGGGGTCTTTACCTGCGCCGACCGCGGCTTCCAGCGTTTTGAAAAAGCGATTGAGCCGCAGGGCAACGTCAAACGCGACTGGGAGATCATCAGCCTTCTCGCCACCGCGATGGGCTACCCGATGCACTACCGCGACAACCAGCAGATCTGGGACGAAATGCGCGAGCTGTGCCCGCTGTTCTTCGGCGTGACCTGGGAAAAAATGGGCGACATGGGCCACGTCCAGTGGCCGTGCCCGACGCTGGATCACCCGGGCACGCCGTGGCTGTACGAAGGCAACCGCTTCGACACCCCGAGCGGCAAAGGCCAGCTGTTTGCCGCGAAGTGGCGCAAGCCTGCGGAAGTGCCGGACGCCGACTATCCGCTGGTGCTGTGCACCGTCCGCGAGGTGGGGCACTACTCCTGCCGCTCGATGACCGGCAACTGCGCGGCGCTGCAGACCCTGGCAGATGAGCCAGGCTTTGTGCAGATCAACCCGCAGGATGCTGAGCGGCTTGGCGTGACCGACCGCCAGCTGGTGTGGGTCAGCTCCCGTCGCGGGAAGGTGATCAGCCGCGCGGATGTGAGCGAGCGTATCAACCAGGGCGCGGTGTACATGACCTATCAGTGGTGGATTGGGGCCTGCAACGAGCTGACCCAGGACAACCTCGATCCGGTCTCCAAAACGCCGGAAACCAAATACTGCGCGGTGAAGCTGGAGGCCATTGCCGATCAGCGCTGGGCCGAAAACTACGCCCAGACCACCTACAGCGCCATGAAGCAACGCCTGCGCGAGGCGGTAGACAGTTAATGGCAGTACCTGCGGGCCGCACAGGCCCGCGTTTATCGACATCTTCGGGAGTTTTCGATGAGTGACAACGGCACGCAGCTGCGCATTCGCGGCAAAGTCCAGGGGGTGGGTTTTCGTCCCTGGGTCTGGCAACTGGCGCAGCGCCTGGGGCTGAAAGGCGACGTCTGTAACGACGGCGCTGGCGTGGTGGTGCGGCTCGTCGGAGACCATCCGCAATTTACCCCCCAGCTGGCTGCCGGGTGCCCACCGCTGGCGCGCATCGACGACGTCTGCCAGCAGCCCTGGCACTGGGCGGCGCTGCCGCTGGACTTCACCATTCGCGCCAGCGGGCAGGGCCAGATGAGTACCCAGGTGGTGCCGGATGCCGCCACCTGCCCGGCGTGTCTGGCAGAGATGAATGATCCCCACGAGCGTCGCTACCGTTACCCGTTTATCAACTGCACCCACTGCGGGCCGCGCTTCACCATTATCCGGGCGATGCCCTACGACCGACCGGCCACCACGATGGCCGAATTTACCCTGTGCCCCGCCTGCGAAGCGGAGTACCGCCACCCCGCCGACCGGCGCTTTCACGCCCAGCCGGTGGCCTGCCCGGACTGCGGGCCGCAGCTGAGCTGGGTGAGCGGCGAGGCACATCAAGAGAAAGACGCTGCCCTGAATGCCGCCGTGGCGGCGCTGAAAAGCGGTGGGATCGTGGCGATCAAAGGGCTGGGCGGTTTTCACCTCGCCGTTGACGCCAGCAACCTGCAGGCCGTGAACCGGCTTCGGGAACGCAAGCGCCGCCCGGCGAAACCGCTGGCGGTGATGATCCCCCCGCGTTTGGCAGATACTCTGCCCGCTGACGTGCAGGCGCTGCTGCGCTCGACGGCGGCACCGATTGTGCTGGTGGACAAAGGGCTGTTGACCTTCTGCAAGGCCATCGCCCCGGGGCTGAACGAGGTCGGGGTGATGCTGGCCGCCAACCCGCTCCAGCACCTGCTGATGCAGGATCTGGACTGCCCGCTGGTGATGACCTCCGGCAACCTCAACGGCTGTCCGCCCGCGCTGACCAACGACCGGGCGATCCAGGATCTGGCCGGGATCGCCGACGGCTGGCTGCTGCATAACCGCGATATCGTCCAGCGGATGGACGACTCCGTGCAGCGCGCGAGCGGCGAAATGCTGCGCCGCTCGCGCGGTTTTGTGCCGGATGCGCTGCCGCTGCCGCCCGGTTTTGCGAACGTGCCGTCGCTGCTGTGTCTTGGCGCGGATCTGAAAAATACCTTCTGCCTGGTGCGCGGCGACCAGGCGGTGCTCAGCCAGCACCTGGGCGATCTGGGCGATGATGACGCGCTGGCCCAGTGGCAGCAGGCGCTGACTGCGATTCAGGATCTCTGGCAGTTCACCCCCGAAGGGGTGGTGACCGACGTCCATCCCGGCTACCGCTCCACCCAGCTCGGGGCGCAGATGCCGTACCCGCAGCATCGGGTGCTGCATCACCATGCCCATGCGGCGGCGTGCCTGGCGGAACACGGCTGGCCACGCGATGGCGGCGATGTGATTGCGCTGGTGCTGGACGGGCTAGGGCAGGGCGACAACGGTGAACTGTGGGGCGGGGAGTGCCTGCGGGTGAGCTATCGCAGCTGCGAACGGCTGGGCGGGCTCCCGGCGGTAGCGCTGCCCGGCGGGGATCTGGCCGCCCGTCAGCCGTGGCGCAACCTGCTGGCCCAGTGGCAGGCGTTTGTACCGGAATGGCAGACCCTGCCCGAGGCAAACATACTGGCCGATAAACCCTGGCCGCCGCTGGCCCAGGCGATCGCGCGCGGGGTGAATGCTCCGCTGGCGTCGTCCGCCGGGCGGCTGTTTGACGCCGTGGCCGCCGCCACGGGCTGCGCCCCTGCGCAGTTGAGCTACGAAGGGGAGGCCGCCTGTCGGCTGGAAGCCCTCGCCCTGAGCACGCCCCCGGTCCGCCATCCCCTGACCCTGGCGGTCACTCATGACCAGCTGGATATGGCGACCTTCTGGCAGCAGTGGCTGGGCTGGCAGGCGACCGACGCCGAGCGCGCATGGGCGTTTCACGATGCGCTGGCCACCGGGCTGGCGCGGCTTGCCGCGCAGCACGCCCGCCAGCGCGGTATTTCGACCATCGTGTGCAGCGGAGGCGTGCTGCACAACCGCCTGCTGCGCCAGCGCCTGCAGTTCTGGCTTAGTGATTTTAACGTGCTGTTTCCCGAGCGGCTTCCCGCCGGGGACGGGGCGATTGCGTTTGGGCAGGCAGTGATTGCCGCCGCAACTCTTTCTTAAATCTGGAAATGACGATGAATATGAAATACTTCAACAACCACCCTAAAGCCATGGCGCTGATGCTTTTGCTTATCGCGGCCAATATCGTTGCCTGGGGAACGGCGTTTTACCTCTTCCACAATACCCCGTCGCTGATGGCGGCGAGCCTGCTGGCCTGGTGCTACGGCCTGCGCCACGCGGTGGATGCAGACCACATTGCCGCCATTGATAACGTCACTCGCAAGATGATGCAGCAGGGTAAACGTCCGTGCGGCGTGGGGGCCTGGTTCTCGCTGGGGCACTCGACCATTGTGGTGCTGGCGTCGATTGCCATCGCCGCCACGGCCACCGCCTTTAGCCGCAATATGGAGTGGTTTCATGAAACCGGCGGGATGATCGGCACGGCGGTGTCGGCCTTTTTCCTGCTGGTGATGGCGCTGGTAAACCTGGTTATTCTGCGTGACGTCTGGGGTAGCTTTAACAAAATGAAGCGCGGTGAAAGCGTCCCGGACGAGGTGTCGTTTGCGCGCGGTGGGGTGATGAACTGGCTGTTCCGCTCGGCATTCCGTCTGGTGACCCGCAGCTGGCACATGTATCTGGTGGGCTTTCTGTTTGGCCTCGGCTTTGACACCGCCACTGAGATCGGGGTGCTGGGGATCTCGGCGGCCGGTGCCTCGAACGGCATGTCGGTATGGGCGATTCTGGTGTTCCCGCTGCTGTTCACCAGCGGCATGGCGCTGGTCGACACCCTCGACAACCTGATTATGGTGGGCGCGTACGGCTGGGCCTTCAACAAGCCGCAGCGCAAGCTCTATTACAATATGACCATTACCGGCACCTCCGTGGTGGTGGCGCTGTTTATCGGTGGGCTGGAAGCGCTGGGCCTGCTGGCGGATAAGTTTGGCTTCGAAGGCGGGCTGTGGAACGGCGTGGCTGCGCTCAACGACAACCTCGGCAACGCCGGGTTTATCGTGGTCGGGCTGTTTATCGCCTGCTGGCTGCTGTCCCTGATTAACTACCGCTTCAAAGGCTACGACGCGCTGGTTGTGCGCTAATCCTGCTCGACATCGCTGTCCGTTCGTCATGGCATTTTTGACGAACGGACAGCGCACTTCTTAGTTCCTGTTGTATTTCCCTTTTATTTCCGGTGGTTAGCTGTTTTTGGCAGAGTGGCATAGTTAATGCATAACGGTGCTCACACGATCATTAACGGGAATAATTACCGATGAAGAAAGTCATCACGGTTTGCCCCTATTGCGCATCGGGTTGCAAAATCAATCTGGTGGTCGATAACGGCAAAGTCGTCAAGGCTGAAGCCGCACAGGGTAAAACCAATCAGGGCGATCTGTGCCTGAAGGGTTACTACGGTTGGGATTTTATCAACGACACCAAAATCCTCACCCCGCGCCTGAAATCGCCAATGATCCGTCGCGAGCGCGGCGGCAAGCTGGAGGCCGTCTCCTGGGGCGAAGCGCTGGATTACGTTGCCGATAAGCTCAGCGCCATCAAGGCCAAACATGGCCCGGATGCGATCATGACCACCGGGTCATCGCGCGGAACCGGGAACGAAACCAACTATGTGATGCAAAAATTTGCTCGCGCAGCCGTCGGCACTAACAATGTCGACTGCTGCGCACGCGTCTGACACGGCCCATCGGTTGCAGGTCTGCACCAGTCGGTCGGTAACGGCGCAATGAGTAACTCAATTGTCGGGATTGAAAATGCCGACATGATTTTTGTCTTTGGGTATAACCCGGCGGATTCGCACCCTATCGTGGCGAATCGGGTGATCAAAGCCAAACGCAAAGGGGCGAAGATTATCGTCTGCGATCCGCGCAAAATTGAAACCGCGCGCATTGCCGATATGCACCTGGCCCTGAAAAACGGCTCCAACATCGCGCTGCTGAATGCGATGGGGCACGTGATTATTGAAGAGGAGCTGTACGACCGGGCGTTTGTCGCCTCGCGTACGGAAGGCTTCGAAGAGTATCGCAAAATCGTTGAGGGCTACACGCCGGAATCCGTTGAAACCATCACCGGTGTCAGCGCACTGGAGATCCGCCAGGCCGCGCGGATGTATGCCGCAGCGGAAAGCGCCGCCATTCTGTGGGGCATGGGCGTGACCCAGTTCTACCAGGGCGTCGAAACCGTGCGTTCCCTGACCAGCCTGGCGCTGCTGACCGGCAACCTTGGCAAACCGTCCGCAGGGGTTAACCCGGTGCGCGGGCAGAACAACGTGCAGGGTGCGTGCGACATGGGTGCGCTGCCGGATACCTATCCGGGCTATCAGTACATCAACAACCCGGAAAACCGGGCCAAGTTCGCCAAAGCCTGGGGCGTGGCGTCTCTGCCTGCCCATACCGGGTATCGCATCAGCGAACTGCCTCACCGGGCAGAACACGGCGAAGTGCGTGCGGCGTACATCATGGGGGAAGATCCGCTCCAGACGGATGCGGAACTGTCTGCCGTGCGTAAGGCGTTTGAAACCCTGGAACTGGTCATCGTGCAGGACATCTTTATGACCAAGACGGCGGCCGCTGCCGATGTGATCCTGCCGTCCACCTCCTGGGGTGAGCACGAAGGGGTTTACACCGCTGCCGACCGTGGTTTCCAGCGCTTCTTTAAAGCGGTTGAGCCGAAGTGGGATCTGAAAACGGACTGGCAGATCATCAGCGAGATCTCGACGCGGATGGGCTACCCGATGCGCTACGACAATACCCAGCAAATCTGGGACGAGTTGCGTCATCTGTGTCCGGAATTTTACGGTGCTACCTACGAGAAGATGGGCGAGCTGGGCTACATCCAGTGGCCATGCCGGGACGAGTCAGAGGCCGATCAGGGGATGGATTACCTGTTCGAGAAAGAGTTCTCCACCCCGAACGGGCTGGGGCAGCTGTATACCTGTGACTGGGTCGCGCCAATTGATAAGCTCACCGAGGCGTATCCGCTGGTGCTGTCGACGGTGCGTGAAGTCGGCCACTACTCGTGTCGCTCGATGACCGGCAACTGTGCGGCGCTGGCCGCGCTGGCCGATGAACCGGGCTATGCGCAGATCAATACCGCTGATGCACTGCGTCTCGGCATTGAGGATGAAGCGCTGGTGTGGGTCACGTCGCGCAAAGGTAAAGTTATTACCCGTGCGCAGGTGAGCGATCGTCCGAACGTTGGCGCGGTGTACATGACCTACCAGTGGTGGATTGGGGCCTGTAACGAGCTGGTGACGGAGAACCTGAGTCCGATTACCAAAACGCCGGAGTACAAATACTGCGCCGTGCGCGTGGAGCCGATTGCCGACCAGCAGGCTGCGGAACAGTACGTGATTGATGAGTATCACAAGCTGAAAACGCACTTAAAGGAACTGGCGATGGGGTGAGGGAGGAGCGGCCCTCAGGGGCTGCTCAGCCTTGTACTGTGTTCGCATTTCTGCCGTATCAACGACTGCGCTCCTCTAAATGGTGCAGCAAGTCATAACTCATCTCTTGTAACTCATTGAACAGTCTTGCTATATGGAAACCATCGCACACGGCATGATGTACCTGAATGGCGAGAGGCAAAAATACTTTTCCATCTTGTGTGTGGTATTTTCCAAACGTGAACATCGGGGCAAAAAAGTTCTGCATGTTAGCGACGTTGATATTAAAACTGGTAAAACTTACCCAGGGAATAGCCGATACGAAAAATACATTTTCCAGCGTTTCTTCTTTAGGCCAATAAGCAAGGTTATTACCATGGCGTGCTACGTCTTCTGAATAAACGGACTGGAAGTGATGAATATTGCCATCGTACTCACTCCATAATGATGAAAAAGTCTCCGTTTCCTTATGGAAAATTGTATATTGTGGATGGACTTTATTCCATGTAACCAGCGCATTGTTCTTTATGGCCATACGAAACTCCGCATGCCGGTTTACAATTTTGGACAGAAGAAAAATAATAGTAGGATAAAACTTCCAGCCAAACTCTTTGATATGTTTTAGCAAGTCGGTGATGTCTATTTGAACAGTTTGGTTGATTGTAGATTGAGCAAACCCCTGAAATACCTCAAAATGCTCCTTTCGTGCCCAACTCGATACGTCAACAGGTGTATATTCCTGGGTTATTTTTTTCATTTTTCACCTTTAATTAGCCATCATATATCAGCGGGTAGTCTGCGTTTTTTTGAGTTGAGCCAAATATGCAGGTCTATCTCTTTGGGTAGCGAACGCATTTGAGAGAGTAGCGCATCATTATACAGGAGGAAAGGAAATGTTAAATCTTGTTAACATCGGGCTGTATTGTCCTCTTTTGAACTCTCCTGAAATGACGCCAGGCGACTTTTATGCTGAAAGCAATAAGCAGAATGCCCAGCAAAGCGTGTGATGATGGCCTGGATTTCGTCTTCGTTGAGTTCACGAGGCACGGGGGGCAGAAAATAATTCACATTAAATTGATTAAATTTTAACCGCGCGTGGTAAGGTGATGTACATTCATTGAAAGGTTAATCATCATGTCTATCATCGATTACGCAATGAAGTTCATCGGAGGGGCATCGACGTCCTCCGTTATCTGCCCGCTTTGCGGCTTACGTTCATCGCACTCTGCCTCCAAACTTCGCCTTAAGCAGACATTGCTTTGCCCGGGATGTAAGGCCCTGTTTGTCTCAACACGCTAATCCCTGACACCCCGTCACACATAAACCCGGTGTTCTATAATTAAGTCATATTCCAGCAGATGTTAAATCCCTGATGCCTTACGCCATCCTGAGAGAACGTTTCTGAACTGATTTCGCAACTGCTCCTGCGCGCCAATGTCGCATCTGAGCAACGCTATGAAAATGAACCCCAGGGCGTGGTTTAACCGCTCCCGTATTACGACGAATGCTACCGGACGCGTCACGTTTCCGGCTAACGATCCCGCAGGTGAAAATAACCTGCGCTCAGAACTGTTTTCGACAGCTCAGATGGAGCGCTACGGCCAAAAACTGGCGCGTACCCATCGATTATCCCCAGACAAACTGCCTTATTACCTCCTGAAACGGCTCGGCAACAACGAGGCCGCAATCACGCAGAACTGCTACGAAATCAATGCGGGAAAAAAAACGAGCATCATGCCCGCCGGGGAGTGGCTGCTGGATAATTACTACCTGATTGAGGAACAAATCCGTATCGTTCGCCAGCACTTACCGAAAAGTTTCGGCAAGGGGCTTCCGTCGCTGATTTCGCCACAGCACTGTCCACGAATTTACGATATTGCTTCAGAGGCCATCGCCCATGGTGATGGCCGCTGGGACACTGCCAGCCTGACCAGCTATATCATGGCCTATCAGCAGGTGACCCCTCTGACATTAGGCGAAGTCTGGGCCTTACCGGGTATGTTGCGCCTGGCGCTGATTGAAAATCTTCGTCGTATCAGTATGGAAGTGGTAAAGGCGCAGCGAGAACGAAATCTGGCAGATACGTGGATAACACGGCTTTTCGAATGTGCAGAGAGTGCCCCGGCTGATTTAATCATGGTCGTTGCCGACATGGCGCGCTCCCGTCCTCCGTTGAGCAGTGCATTTGTCGCAGAGCTGGTACGGCGCCTGCAGGGGCATGGCAATGCGTTGTCGTTACCTCTGACCTGGGTTGACCAGTGCCTTGCCGAACAAGGTGTCACAACCGAAGCGCTGATTCATACCTTCAATCAACAGCTTGCTGCCAGCCAGCTTTCTGTCAGTAACAGCATCGCCGGGTTGCGTTTACTGAGCGAAACTAACTGGGCTGATTTCGCCGAGACGATAAGCGTCGTCGAACAGGCATTACGCCATGATCCTGCCGGTATCTATCCCGAAATGCACTTTGATACGCGGGATCATTACCGCCATGTGATTGAGATTCTGGCACGAGACAGTGGTTTCAGTGAGCCTGAGGTCGCCAGTCGGGTACTGGCTCTTACCGGGGAAAATGCTCCCGGCACGCCGGAGCATCATATTGGCTATTATCTGGTCGGCGAAGGACGTCAGCAGCTTGAAATTGATCTGTCGGCTGACACGTCAGCGCTCATTCGTCTGCGGCACAGTTTCAATCGCATATCTCTTCTGTCATGGCTGGGCAGCCTGGGCCTGTTGACCACGGCCGCAACGGCGGGGATATTGCACGAAACCGCACTACAGGGCGCGGACTGGCTGTTGATTGTTGTGGCATTGCCTTTGGTTATTGCTCTCAGCCAGTTAGTGAGCGATGTGCTGAGTGAAGCTACCACCCGTTTTCGGGTGCCACGTCCCTTGCCGAGGATGGATTTTTCAGCCGGTATTCCTGCAGACAGGGCAACGATGGTCGTGATCCCCTGCATGCTGACCAGTCACGAAAGCATCTGCAAACTCCTCACCAGTCTTGAAGTGTGCTGGCTGGGCAACCAGAACGAAAACCTCTGTTTCGCTCTGCTTACCGATTTTGCTGATGCCGAAAATGAACCTTCACTGGAAAACAGTTCCCTGCTCAGACAGGCGATCGCCGACACACAGGCGCTTAACCGGCGCTATCCATCCCGCCGTCCCCGCTTTTATCTGCTCCACCGGCAACCTGAATGGAACCCTGCCCAGGGAACCTGGATGGGCTATGAACGTAAGCGGGGAAAACTGGCGCTGTTGAACAGCTGGTTGCGCCAGCCTGCGGCGCAATTTGTCAGTGTGGCCGACCTGCCAGCGGAGCTTTTACCGGGTTACATTAAATATGTCATCACCTTGGACAGTGATACGGTTCTGCCACGCGATACGGTGCATAAACTGGTCGCGACGATGGCGCATCCGCTCAACAAACCCGAGTATGACCCGATACGCCGCAGGGTGATCAAAGGGTTCGGCATTCTGCAGCCAGGCCTGGCGGAGGAGATGCCCCGCAACGGCCAGGGGCGTTATGCCGCTATGCGCAGCAGCGCCCCGGGCAATAACCCCTATTCAATGATGTCGTCCGATATCTATCAGGATCTTTTTGGGGAAGGATCGTTCGTCGGCAAGGGGATTTATGATGTCGATATCTTTGTTGAGGCCACCGCCAACACTTGCCCCGAAAACCTGGTGCTCAGCCATGATTTACTCGAGGGGTGCTACGCGCGATCGGGGCTGTTAAGTGAGGTCTTACTCTACGAGCAGTATCCCAATAACTATCTTTCGGATGTCGCACGTCGTACACGCTGGATCCGGGGAGACTGGCAACTGTTGAACTGGTTAAAACCACGCGTCAGAAAAGCGGATGGAACCCAGGATAACAATCCCTTGTCCGCGCTCTCTTACTGGAAATTACTTGATAATCTGCGTCGCAGCCTGGTCGCACCCTCTTTACTGATGTTGCTCTTTTTCACCCTGCTGTGGGCGCCCAACACCTTTTACTGGCTTGGCGTGCTGGCGCTGATATGGCTATTGCCTGCCACACTCAGCATCACCTGTGACCTCCTGCATAAACCCCTTCGTCGCCCCCTGAAGCAGCATCTGTTGCGGGTCGCTACTGTAACGCTGAAGCGCCTGTCGGGTATCGGGCTGAATGTTGCCATACTCCCGCACGAAGCCGGATATTCGATCTATGCGATAGGCGTGACGCTATGGCGTATGGGGGTAAGCCACCGCAACCTGATTCAGTGGACCTGCCACGGCCCGGACAGCAATCCGGTCAGAATTTCGCCTGGTCGTTTTTATCAGGCGATGTGGCTGAACATCGTGGGTGGAGTGGCGCTCACGATGCTGACCGTACATTTTGCACCGCAACTGCTGGCGATCGCTTTGCCGATCACGATGCTATGGTGTCTGGCTCCCCTGTTGATGAGCTGGCTGAGCCGCCAGCCCGTGCGTAAGGCATTTGCGCCGAACCCGGAGCAAAAACAGCTGTTACGCCAGACCAGCCGCGAAATTTGGGCATTCTTTGAAACCTTTGTCACGGAGCATGAGAACTGGCTTCCGCCTGATAACTATCAGGAGATACCGAAACCAACGGTGGCTCATCGTACTTCCCCCACCAACATTGGCCTCTCCCTGATGGCCAACCTGACGGCCTGGGATTTTGGCTACCTGCCCGGCGGAGAGGTACTGCAGCGGGTGACGCTCACACTCGACACCCTGGATAAAATGGAACACTTTCGGGGTCATCTCTATAACTGGTATGACACCCGTACGCTGGCCCCGCTCAGCCCACGCTATGTTTCAAGCGTCGACAGCGGCAATATGGCCGGTCATTTACTGACCCTGCGTGAAGGGCTGTCCGCCATGCGACATCAGCCTGTTTTAAACCCCGAACAGGTGCTGGCCGGGCTGAACGATACGCTGGATATTCTGGAGAAACAGTGGGGCCAGAGTGCACCTGCCAGCCTTCGACTGCTGCGTAAACACTGTCTGAGCGCCGTGTCGCTGCGTCCGCCAGCGCTTTTCAGCGAGTTGAAAAAAATGCGGACCCAGTGCAACCATCTGACCGCGCAATGTCATCAGGAAAATCCCCTTCTGCTGCGCTGGACAAGGCATCTGGAGCATCAGCTGGTCCAGCTTTGCCACGAATGGTCACTCCTGCTCGGCTGGTTACCCCCCTCCTGGGATGAACAGACGCTGCCGACGCTGAGCTGGCTTGCCCGCGCGACCTTTACCGGGGAAGGGACCCCTCCGGCGTCTGTGTCGGCCCATGCACAAATGCGGCTGAAAATTATCACCGAGCTTGAACAGCGGCTGGATGAACATGCGCGGATGGATTTCGCCTTTCTGTACAGTGAAGCAACCAGTCTGCTCTGCGTCGGCTATAACTGCGACACGAATACGGCCGACAAGAGCCACTACGATCTTTTGCCATCGGAAATCCGCCTGACCAGTTTTCTCGCCATTGCGACCAATCAGTTGCCGCTGAAAAGCTGGTATGCGCTGGGGCGGCTGTTTACCACCATTGATAATGAAACTGCCCTGATGTCATGGAGCGGTTCGATGTTTGAATACCTGATGCCGAATCTGGTGATGCCCACCTTGCCCGGTAGTTTGCTTGATGAGATGAGTCAGTCTGCGGTGATGCGCCAGATACACTGGGGCAAAGAGCGCGGGGTACCCTGGGGGGTATCAGAATCGGGCTATCATGCTTTTGATGTGCAGCGAAATTATCAATATCAGGCATTTGGCGTGCCTGGCCTCGGACTGCGTCGGGGGCTTGCCGATGATATGGTCGTCGCACCCTACGCCACGCTGTTGGCGCTGTTGGTCGCGCCACAGAAAGCCTGTGAAAACCTGCTCAGATTGCAGAAAACTGGCGCCCACGGCGAATACGGTTTTTATGAAGCGCTGGACTATACCCCCTCACGCCTCGCAACCGGTCAACTCTTTGCGGTGGTGCAGTCCTGGATGGCGCATCATCAGGGTATGGCCTTTCAGGCGCTGGCCCACGTGCTGCTTAACGCCCCGATGACGGAGCGGTTCATGTCCAGTACCGTCTTCCGGTCCGCGAGTCTGCTGCTACAGGAGCGTGTGCCGGATTCGGTCGATCTCTACAGCCCGCGCCGACATTTTGAATCTCATGAGGGAAGGGTCAAACCCGTTCGCTATGAACCCCGTATTTTCAACGGGGTAGACACCCCGGCCCCGGAAATTCAGCTGTTATCCAACAGCCATTATCACCTGATGTTGACCACAGGAGGTGGGGGCTATAGCCGCTGGAACGATATTGCCCTTACGCGCTGGCGCAGTGATACCACCCGGGATAACTGGGGGGCATTCTGCTATATCCGTGATATGCAAACAGGCGAGGTATGGAGCAATACCTGGCAACCGACGGGCAACGCGACCGGACATGACGAGGAAGCCATATTTACCGATGCAGGCGCTGAATTCAGACGCCTCTTCGGGGCGCTCAGCGTTAAAACCCAGGTTGTGGTCTCACCGGAGGATGATATTGAACTGCGGCGGCTCACCCTGGTTCATCGGGGCCGCCTGCCGCGCGTGCTGGAACTGACGACCTATGCCGAAGTGGTCCTGGCGCCTGACGCCAGCGATCGGGCGCATCCCGCGTTCAGCAATTTGTTTATTCAGACTGAGCTTAATCCTGAGCGTGACGCCATTCTTTGCCACCGGCGCCCGCGCTCGCCCGAGGAACGGAGTCCCTGCCTGTTTCACATGATGGTGGTGCGCGGCGATCACGCCAGAAGCGTCTCGTTTGAAACGGACAGGGCGAAATTTCTTGGGCGCGGAAGAGGTCCTCAGGATGCTCTGGCGATTGGGGGAAGCGGGGCGCTCAGCAACACGTCAGGGTCCGTGCTGGATCCCATTCTGGCGATACGCCACGCTATCACTCTGCAGCCCGGCCAGCCGGTCACAATTGATATCGTTTATGGCATTAGCGAAAGTCGCCAGCAAAGTCTGGCGTTGCTGGAAAAGTATCGCGACTACCCTATCGCTGATCGCGTTTTTGAGCTGGCCTGGTCTCACAGTCTGGTGGTCTTACGCCAGATGAACGCCAGTGAAGATGATGCCACCTTGTTTAATCGTCTTGCCAGCGCAGTACTTTACCCCCGCCAGGAGTTGCGCGCAGAGAGCCAGATTATCAGCCGTAACCGACGCGGTCAGTCCGGTCTGTGGGGATGGGCGATTTCAGGGGATCTGCCGATAGTCCTGCTCAGCGTTACCAGTGAGGAGTGTATTGCCGACGTAACTACCCTCATTCAGGCACACCGGTACTGGCGGCTGAAAGGCCTGGAGGTGGACTTAGTGGTCCTTAATAACAGCCCCGGGGGTTACCAGCAGGGATTACAAAATCAGATTATGGATTTAATTTATGCCGGTTCCGAAGCCAGTCTGCTGGATAAAGCGGGCGGGCTTTTTATCCGTGTTGGTGAGCATCTCTCCGCCGAAGATAAGTTGCTTTTGATGAGCGTGGCCTGTCTTTATCTCGATGACCGTGCGGGCGGGCTTAATGAACAGCTTAATCAGCGTATTCATACGTTAAAACCGCCGGCGAGGGCATTCATTCCGCACAAGGTGCCGGAGAGTAATCAACATACAGACTGGTCACCCGATACCAGCCAGTTGCGCCATTTCAACGGGTACGGTGGATTTTCTCAGGACGGCCGGGAATATCAGATTGTCCTCAGAGAACGTGAGTTAACACCGGCTCCCTGGTCAAACGTACTGGCAAATGCCTGTTTCGGCAGCGTCATTTCGGAGGCGGGGCAGGCCTATAGCTGGTTTGAAAATGCCCATGAATTCAGGTTAACGCCGTGGGAAAACGATCCGGTGAGCGATCGAAGCGGTGAAGCGTTTTATCTGCGCGATGACGAGAGCGGTGAGTGCTGGTCACCGACCATCTTGCCTGTTCGCGGGAGGGGGGATTATCTGGCGCGCCATGGGTTTGGCTACAGTGTGTTTGCCCATCGTGAGAGCGGTATAGACAGCGAACTGACAGTGCTGGTTGCCGAAAAAGCGCCGGTTAAACTGGCGATCCTGACGCTGAGTAACAATTCGGGGCGCACACGCAAACTGTCCGTCACCGGTTATGTCGAGTGGACGCTCGGGGAATCACGAACCCGCTCCGCCCCCCACATCGTGACGCACGTGGCCAGTCTCCCCGGCGGTTGCGGTGTGATGGCGAACAACTTTTATGGTGATAACGGTAGCGGGCGGACTGCATTCTTTGCCGTCAGCGGGAGTGACAGTTCCCTGACGGGGGATCGCCGGGAGTTTATTGGCCGTAATGGTTCTCTGCAAACTCCCTCCGCCATGAAACTGCGCAAACTCTCGGGTAAAACAGGCGCCGGTCTCGATCCCTGCGCAGCGGTACAGTCAGCGGCCACGTTCATTGATGGTGACCAGAGGACGTTTATTTTTGTCCTTGGCGCAGATGAAACGCCTGCCCGGGCTCAGGAGACGCTTGTTCGCTATCTTAATGAGGAGACGGTCCGCCAGGAGCTGAACCAGGTTCACCACCACTGGCACAATGTGCTGGATAAAATCGTGGTCACTACCCCCGACACCAGCGTTGATTTACTGGTCAACGGCTGGCTGCTGTACCAGACGGTAGCCTGTCGCCTGATGGCTCGCAGCGGTTACTACCAGTCCGGCGGTGCAGTGGGTTTTCGCGATCAGTTGCAGGATACGCTGGCACTGTGCCATGCCGATCCGAACCGGATGCGCGACCAGATAGTGCTGTGTGCATCACGGCAATTTCTCGAAGGGGATGTACAACACTGGTGGCATCCTCCCCATGGCAACGGCGTACGCACAAGCTGTTCTGATGACTATCTCTGGCTGCCGCTCGCAGTTTGCCACTATGTGGAAACGACGGGAGACATCGACGTGCTGGACATGCGCATAGCCTATCTGGAAGGTCGTCCGCTCCAGCCTGGTGAAGAGTCTGTCTACGATACCCCTGTGATCAGTGATACCGAAGAGACGCTATGGTTACACTGCGTCAAAGCAATTCAGCATGGACTGAGGTTCGGGGTGCATGGTCTGCCGCTGATCGGGGCGGGTGACTGGAATGACGGCATGAACCGGGTCGGCATTGAAGGTAAAGGTGAAAGCGTCTGGCTGGGCTTTTTCCTGTATGACATTTTGCAGCGTTTTGCGGCGCTTGCGGAGCGCAGACGGGATGACAGTATCGCGTTGATGTGCCGTTCGCAGGCTCTGCGTCTGCAACAAAATCTCGACGCACACGCCTGGGATGGAGAATGGTTCCGTCGCGGCTATTTTGACGATGGTACGCCTCTGGGGTCGAAAGCCTCACAGGACTGCCGGATTGATGCGATCGCCCAAAGCTGGTCTGTACTGTCCGGCGCCGCCAGCCCGACCCGCAGCGCCCGGGCCATGCAGGCGATGGACAAGTACCTGGTCGATAATGAGGGTGGGCTGATTAAATTGCTCACCCCGCCTTTCGATGGGCACGGGCCAAATCCGGGTTACATTCAGGGATATCTGCCCGGTGTGCGGGAAAATGGGGGGCAGTATACGCATGGCGCCATCTGGGCCGTGATGGCCTTTGCCCGGATGGGGAACACCGCGCGCGCGTGGCAACTGTGGTCGCTAATCAACCCCATAAACCACACCCTGGATGCAGAAGGTGTGGCCATTTATAAAGCCGAGCCTTATGTCATGAGTGCTGATGTCTACAGCGTCGCGCCACATATCGGACGTGCCGGATGGAGCTGGTACACCGGTTCCGCAGGCTGGGCCTACCGACTTCTGACAGAGGAGTTACTGGGGATAACACGTTCCGGTACGCATTTTACCCTGCATGCGCGATTGCCGGAGGAGTGGCCGTCTTTTGCTATGACATATCAACATGGCGGAAGCCATTATCAGATTAGGGTTTCACGCGGTGACGAGGAGTATCAGGTCACACTGGACGGCGTCGTTCTGCCAGACGACAAAATTCCGCTGCTGAATGATGGACAAACCCATACCGTTGAAATTGTTCAGAACTGACACGGAAAAATCACGCGCATTAACGCCTGCCGTTTATGCGCTGATTGTCTCTGAGTACCTCAATTGCGGTCTGCATGGCGATTTTATTATCCCTTCTTTGTTGCTTGTTCTGCATCACCTGGAGGTACTCAAGCAACGTCCGGGTGTTAATCGGCCTGCCCTGTTTACCTACAGCCAGCACGGCTTCACCAAGGATAATTTTCACTGGCGGCAGTTGTGCCGGATACCAGTCAAGGGTGTCTTCTGATTTCATTATAAATTCCTTATGGGAATGTATTCTATCATAATTAACCTTTCCGATCTTCGGGTATCACATTCTGATTTAGTCATAAACCCACACAACATAGTCAAAGAGTTCTTGTGTAAAGGTCTATAATAAGTATTGCACAAACGGATTCTGGCATTTCAAAGAGTGACCGAGACATGTTGCCTGCACGTTGTCAGCGTGTTTAGGTTTCAGAGGTTGACTGCATCTTACGAGTAAATGACAACGAAACGATAAAGTGACAGTACCGTTGTGTTGTTGCCGTTATAAAGGTAAAACGCATGAAGTCAAAAAAAGTTGTCTTTATCGAAGGGGATATCATTTGTAGCCGCGTATCAGGAGAGACAGGTAACCCTTTCTGTATTCATATGATTCGATTCAAAAATGGCAAATATGCCATCATTCGGGCTGCTTCAGGGATATGTTTCAAACCCGGCGAAATTATTCAACGAGCCGACAGCGAATGGTTGTGTGGCTATGGAAAAATTCGTCTTCTTCCCTTTGAATATCTCAACGAAGAAGAGTCCAGAAGACAATTTATTGAATGTGATTAATATTTCATGAAGATTATGATTGTTGCATGCCACTCTTTTTTTGGGTATGTCGTATGGGTATCCGTCGCCTGTAAGTTTCAAATTTTAAAAAATACCGACTGGTTTCATTCGGATGAACCTAATCTCCGCTTCATGCCCTGAAATTTTCGACAGGCTTTTTAGGCTCGTTACTCCGGCTGCATTTTTCTGTTCCAGCCAAATGTGTCAGCGCAGGGTGCTAACCATTGCCGGATAGCGGTATTGCACGCCAGCGTCTGGGGGTCGAGCAGGCGTGCCCCGAAATTGGCGTGCCGCAGGAAGTTTACCTCTAAGCACTGCTCCAGTTGCCCAACCAGCAGGGGAAAATCCATAAGGCTGGGCAGTCGAGGCCACTTAATCAGCTTGCGGTAGCGCAGTTGCTCCGACTCGATGCGCAAGTCATCATTCGGGCGCCACTGAATGTTAAACAGCTTGTCATGACGCGACAGGTCCACCAACCAGTTCCCGTTGGATGGGATGCACAAATCCAGTTTCAGGCTTTCAGGCCTCAGCTTGTTGCGCTTATAAAACCAGTACTCGGGCGGTTCGTTGGTCAGGTCGACGGAACACCCACTGTATGACACCTCGGCGACACCGAAGCGGGCAAACCAGTCGGCGACGTCGGGGTGGGTAGAATGGTCGAACATAATTGGCATGCTCCTGAGAAAGCATCAGATAGAACAGCAGTTTACCGATCATAGCAGGCCAATCAAATCCCTTTTGCGGGCTATTTCGTGCCACCAGGCGGACAATGAAGGTACGCGCGCAGGCTTACCGGCGTTCCTCATATTTGCTGCGTTTATGCTGATAAAGCAATTCATCGGCTTTCAGCATCGCAACTTCCAGCGTATCTTTTGGTAGCAGCTGATATGCCCCCCAGGAAATAACTTTTCTGTTATACAGTCCCGTCATTACATCTGTCACATTATCCCTGGAAAGCGACTCCTGTCTGATTAACTGCTTACGGGCATAACGAAATATTAGCCAGGTTCCCGTGATGTAAAGCACTAATAACCATAAGTTGGCAATGATAATATAGATGGCATCCAGTTTAACATGGACGGTGTAGTTCCGGGTCAGTGTGTCTTCGTAGCTGAAAAAACCATACGAATGGATGTAGGGTTTATGGAAGAAAATACGCGCGCGGGTTTCATTATCAGTGACATATAAAGAGAGGAACTGCCATAAAAACGGGCGGTCGACCGTTTTAAACGAAACCACAAGATCGTTGATGTTACAAACCACGATTAAAATAATGGCACTGAAATACTTTTGTCTGAACAATAGGGATAACTCCCTGTCGTCACACACGGAAATAGCCGTTAGTAGAGCATCAAACAATCAATTTATTCTGGCCTGGTAAGCTACAGCTATTTACTGAGGGTCACCCTCCAGGGTTCGTAATAACGCTGCCAACCTACGATCCAGTTCCCCCAGCGACTCAGCCGAAATCCCCGACAGGATCTCCCTTTCGTTCTCGACGTGCTTGTCGACCGCACGGTCGATCAGCGCCAACCCCTCAGCCGTTAACTGCACCAGCATACTGCGTGCATCATTCGTGTTCGCCTGCCGACTGATTAACCCTCTCGATTCCAGACGTTTAAGGCGGTGCGTCATGGTGCCCGAGGTCACCATTAACGTGGAAAACAGTTCCGTTGGGCTCAGGCTGTAGGGCGCGCCCGCGCGGCGCAGCGTCGCCAGCATATCGAACTCCCACGTACAAAGTTCAAACGTCGCAAACGTGGATTCCAGCCGCTGTTCAAGCAGCGCGGCGCAGCGCTTTATGCGTCCAATCGGCCCCATCGGGCTGCAGTCCAGGTCAGGTCGTTCGCGCTGCCACTGGGCAAGAATGGCATCAACGGCATCATGGGACGGTTTAGTAGGATTGTTCATTTATCTTGACTTCAAGTTAATTGCTCGACAGACTGATTTTATCTTGAATTGAAGGTAAGTGCAAAATTATGGAATCGACATTTTCTCTTTCTTACTGGCGTGACGTGCTGCTGACGGCGCTGGCCCCGGCTATCTGGGGATCAACCTACATCGTGACAACGCAGCTTCTGCCGCCGGACAGGCCTTTTACGGCGGCGCTGATCCGCGTGCTTCCGGCCGGGATTTTGCTGCTGCTGCTCACGTTGCGCCTGCCTGCATACCGTGACCTCGGGCGACTGCTGATCCTTAGCGCACTTAATATTGGCGTGTTTCAGGCGCTGCTGTTTGTGGCGGCCTATCGCTTGCCCGGTGGTCTGGCCGCCGTGCTCGGGGCGATCCAGCCGCTTCTGGTGATGGTGCTGATCTGGACGGTCGACCGCCGCGCGCCGCACAAAATCACGCTGTGGGCCGCGCTGGTGGGGGTCGTCGGGATGGCAGTATTGCTGCTATCACCTCAGACCGTTTTTGAACCTGTCGGGATAGCGGCGGCGTTGCTGGGGGCTTGCTGCATGGCAACCGGGGTCTGGTTAACGCGTCGCTGGCAGATCGATATGCCGGTTATGGCGCTGACCGGCTGGCAACTGGTGTTGGGCGGATTGATGTTAGCGCCTGCTGTGTGGCTGTTCGACGCACCGCTTCCCACGCTCACCGCTTCACAATATGCCGCTTACACTTACCTCAGCCTGGCCGGGGCGTTTGTGGCGTACGGTCTGTGGTTTCGCGGCATCACTCGTCTGCCGGGTGTGGCGGTGGCGTCACTGGGATTACTCAGCCCGTTAACCGCCGTGCTGCTCGGCTGGATAATCCTGTCCCAGGCCCTCAGCAGCACCGCGTTTGTTGGGCTCGCCATCGTGCTGATCAGCGTTTTAGTTGTGCAGCGCACCTCAATGCGCGCGCGTTAACATGAGCCACGCTTCTTCTTCAGAAATCCCAGTCCTTATCTTCGGTCTCGACCGTTTTGCCCATGACGTACGAGGAGCCAGATCCGGAGAAAAAGTCGTGATTTTCATCGGCGTTCGGCGACAATGCTGCGAGGATCGCCGGGTTGACCTCGGCCATCTCCGGCGGGAACAGCGCCTCGTAGCCAAGGTTCATCAGCGCTTTGTTGGCGTTGTAGCAAAGGAAGGCTTTTACATCATCTTCCCAGCCCGTTCCGGCATACAGCTCGTCGGTGTAACTCAGCTCGTTGTCATACAAGTCCATCAGCAGATCGAGGGCAAAACCTTTCAGCGCCTCGCGCTCGGCTTCGCTGACTTTCTCGAGCCCTTTCTGGTACTTATAGCCGATGTAGTACCCATGCACCGCTTCATCGCGGATGATCAGACGGATCAGGTCGGCGGTGTTGGTCAGCTTGCCCCGGCTCGACATGTACATCGGCAGCCAGAAGCCGGAGTAGAACAGGAACGATTCCAGAAACACACTGGCGATTTTCTTCTTTAACGGCTCATCGGCGCGATAATGCTCCAGCACCCGCACGGCTTTGCGCTGCAGGGAAGGGCTCTCTTCACTCCAGAGATAGGCCGCATCCACATCCTGCGTCTGGCACAAGGTGGAAAAAATCGAGCTGTACGAGCGGGCGTGTACCGCCTCCATAAAGCTGATATTGGACATTACCGCCTCTTCGTGCGGCGTCAGGGCATCGGCCATCAGCGCCGGAGCGCCGACGGTATTTTGCACCGTGTCGAGCAGGGTCAGGCCGGTAAATACCCGGATGGTCAGCTGCTGTTCGGCGTGGCTCAGGGCCTGCCACGCCGGGATGTCATTCGACAGGGGCACTTTCTCCGGCAGCCAGAAGTTGCTGGTCAGACGGTTCCAGACCTCCAGGTCTTTATCATCCTCAATCTTGTTCCAGTTAACGGCACGGACGAGCGACGGTTGCATCTTTTCTCCTTACAGCGCGCAGGACACGCAGCCTTCTGTTTCTGTGCCTTCCAGCGCAAGCTGACGCAGGCGAATGTAGTACAGGGTCTTGATCCCTTTCTTCCAGGCGTAAATCTGCGCCCGGTTGATGTCGCGGGTGGTGGCGGTATCCGGGAAGAACAGCGTCAGCGACAGACCCTGGTCGACATGTCTGGTTGCCTCGGCGTAGGTATCGATAATTTTTTCCGGGCCGATCTCATAGGCATCCTGATACAGGGCCAGGTTCTCGTTGGTCATAAACGGGGCAGGGTAGTAAACGCGCCCGGTTTTGCCCTCTTTGCGGATCTCGATTTTCGAGACGATAGGGTGAATGCTCGAGGTGGCGTGGTTGATGTACGAGATCGATCCGGTGGGCGGCACCGCCTGTAAATTCTGGTTATAGATGCCGTGCTGCATCACGTCGTCACGCAGCTGCTGCCACATGGCACGCGTCGGCAGGCTGACGCCGGCGCGGGCGAACAGGGCGCGCACTTTCTCGGTTTTCGGCTGCCAGTCGCTTTCCAGATATTGATTAAAATAGGCCCCGCTGGCATAGCGCGACTGGTCAAAGCCCGCGAAGCGCTGGCCTCGCTCGCGCGCCAGCATCATCGAGGTATGCAGCGCATGCCAGGTGATGGTGTAGAAATAGAGGTTGGTGAAGTCCAGCCCCTCCGGGCTGCCGTAGGCAATGCCTTCTCGCGCCAGATAGCCGTGCAGGTTCATCTGCCCCAGCCCGATGGCGTGCGAGGCGGCGTTCCCGGCTTCCACCGAGGGTACGCTGCGGATGTGGCTCATGTCCGATACCGCCGACAGGCCGCGCACGGCGGTTTCGACGGTGCGGCCAAAGTCCGGTGAATCCATGGTGTGGGCAATGTTCAGCGAGCCGAGGTTACAGGAGATGTCCTTGCCGATTGCCGCGTAGTCGAGGTTCTCGTCATAGGTTGAGGCGCTGTTGACCTGCAAAATCTCCGAGCACAGGTTGCTCATGTTGATCCGCCCGGCAATCGGGTTGGCACGGTTTACCGTGTCTTCATACATGATGTACGGATAGCCAGACTCAAACTGGATCTCCGCCAGCCGCTGAAAGAAGTCCCGGGCGTTAAGCCAGGTTTTACGGATGCGCGCGTCGGCCACCAGCGCCTCATACAGCTCGCTAATCGCCACGTCGCCAAACGGCTTGCCGTAAATGCGCTCCACGTCATAGGGCGAGAACAGCGCCATCTCGGCGTTCTCTTTGGCCAGCCGGAAGGTGACATCCGGGATCACCACCCCCAGCGACAGGGTTTTGATGCGGATCTTCTCGTCGGCGTTTTCACGTTTGGTATCGAGAAAGCGCATGATGTCCGGGTGATGGGCGTGCAGATACACCGCCCCGGCCCCCTGACGGGCACCGAGCTGGTTGGCGTATGAGAAGGCATCTTCCAGCATTTTCATCACCGGGATCACCCCGGAGGACTGGTTCTCAATCCGTTTGATCGGCGCACCGGCTTCGCGCAGGTTGGAGAGCAAAAACGCCACGCCGCCGCCGCGTTTGGAGAGCTGCAGCGCCGAGTTCACGGCGCGGCCAATCGACTCCATATTGTCTTCGATGCGCAGCAGGAAGCAGGAGACCAGCTCCCCGCGCTGGGCTTTGCCGCAGTTGAGGAAGGTGGGCGTCGCGGGCTGAAAACGTCCGGCCAGCATCTCGTCGGTCAGCTGGCGGGCGAGAGTCTCATCCCCCTGCGCCAGGGTCAGGGCTACCATCACCACCCGGTCTTCAAAGTGTTCCAGGTAACGCTTGCCGTCGAAGGTTTTCAGCGTGTAGCTGGTGTAAAACTTCCACGCACCGAGGAAGGTCTGGAAACGAAAACCGCTGGCGTGGGCGTGGGCAAACAGGCTCAGCACAAAGTCGCCGTCGAAGCGCGACAGCACCCGGGCGTCGTAATAGCTCTCGCTGACCAGATAGTCGAGACGCGCCTGCGGGCTGGCAAAGGTCACGCTGTTGGGATAGACGTGGGCGGTAAAAAAGGCATCTACCGCCTCGTGGTCTTTAGCAAACTGGATGCGCCCCTCGCGATCGTACAGGTTGAGCATGGCGTTGAGGGCATGGAAATCCATCGATGCCTGCATCACGCGCTCTGCGGTTGTCGTTGCCAAAATTCGTTCACTCCTTTACGCACGTTGTCGACGTCCTGTTGGGTCCCCATCAGCTCGAAGCGATAGAGGTACGGCACGCCGCATTTCTGCGAAATAACATCCCCGGCGCGGCAGAATGCCTCGCCGAAATTACGGTTCCCGGCGGCAATCACGCCGCGGATGAGCGCCCGGTTATGTGGGTCGTTGAGAAAGCGGATCGCCTGACGCGGCACCGCCCCGGCCGTTCCGCCGCCGCCATAGCTGGGCACCACCAGAATAAAGGGCTCGTCTACCTGAATGCGTTCCCGCTCGTTCAGCGGGATCCGCACGGCGGGCAGTCCGACGCGGCCGATAAAGCGGTGCGTATTTTCGGAGCTGCTGGAGAAGTAGACGATCAGGCTCATGCGTGCGCGGCCTGCGCCTGAAGGCGGTTAATCATGTCCGGACGAAACCCCGACCAGCTGGTTTCACCGGCCATCACCACGGGTAACTGACGAAAACCCTGCGCCCGCAGCGTCTCGGCGGCGTCCGGCTCCAGGTCAACGTTGACCATCTCAAAAGCCACGCCACGGCTCTCCATCGCGCGTTTGGTGGCATGGCACTGCACGCAGTCATTACGAGTGTAAATAATAATACGCATGATTCGTATTTCCATTTAGAATGAGGATCCGGCGCGATTAAACGCGTCGATTTGGGTCTGTGCTTATAGAGAGAATACTAGATGTAGATATCTTAAGTTTCAACCATACAATATATGGGAAATTTGGGTTGACTGAGGCCTGGTCAGGTATGATGCGGGATGGCGAGGTTTTGAAGGCGAAAACTAAGAAGAAAAAGAAAAAAGCATGCCAAACTTACAGCGGGCACCTATGTCCGGCTGTAAATCGCTGAGGTGTTTCCTGAGGTCGGGGCGAGGCGCAGGGATGCGCGGAGAGGGCGGATTTACAGGGATGTTTCCCCTCCCCCAGGAGGAGAGGGGACCGTTCGTGCAAAGGTCATTACTTACGCATACTCAGCAGCGCACCAATAAATATCCCCACAGCCGCTACCGTCCCCACGGCGCACAATGGTCGCTCGCGGATAAACGTATTCGCACAACCTATCGCATCACACGCCGCTTGCTTAGCTTGTGAACGCCCCTGCATCCGCGCACGCGTCTCGCGCAGCAGCGACTTAGCCTTACGTCTGGCGTCCTCAGCTTCGCCCTTCGCATCCGAACCCCAGGATTTCAGTACAGATTCCAGCGTGTCCGCTAATTTACTGACATCGTTACGAATATCCTGAACGTCGTTATCTACATCGTTTTTATTAAGTCGATTAAACATACGGTGCTCCCTTGATTTGCGGTAATACTCAGTTTAGACCAGCTTTTTAATCTCTGAAGCGAGTCACGACTTATCAGGGCGTTTATGGATTTATCTGAAAGCCCTGCTATTGCTGAATACGTTAAGGTTGCCCCGCAGGAATGATAACGAGGATTAAATATGTATTTACGACCCGATGAAGTGGCGCGTGAACTTGAAAAAGCGGGATTTACCGTGGATGTGGTAACCCATAAAGCCTACGGCTACCGTCGCGGGGATAATTACGTTTACGTCAACCGGGAAGCCCGGTTGGGGCGCATGGCGCTGATTATTCATCCCACGCTGAAAGACCGCAGTATTTCCTACGCGGAACCGGCGTCAGAGATGAAAACCAGCGACCACTATCAGCAGTTCCCGCTCTACTTGGGCGGATTAGGCGGTGAGACGCATCAACATTATGGCATCCCGCACGGTTTTAGCTCCCGCATGGCGCTGGAGCGTTTTCTGACAGGCCTGTTTGGCGAATCGCAGTAATCACGCGACTGGCTACTTGTGCCAGTCCGCGCCCTACGCTTTGACCTGATGATACTGGCTGACTTTGAACAGTCGGCGACAGTAGTCGAGGAAATACCCATACACCGCGCCCATCAGCATTGAGACCACGATGTTGGAACTCACCGCTGCGGCGATCTGGTGCCAGTCCGCGCCCACCGTCAGCAAAATCGCCACGTACACCGGCGACTGAAACGTGACATACGCCAGAATATCCGCCAGATTTTTCATCCAGCCTGCCGGGCTGTAGCGCCGGGCCAGGCGCATGATCGCGTCGCGGTAAAAGCCGTAAGGCCAGGCAATCAGGATATTCACCGGTACGGCCACCAGTCGCGAAGAGAGCGACTGCTCAAAGGACATGCCGGAGAGGAAGATTTCAATCAGCATGTTCACCACCGAACAGTAGACCACCATCGCGAAGGTATCCGCGACCGCGTGGCGCAGGCGAGACTGCCGTGAAAACATGTCCTGACTCCTTGAGTGAAATGGTGGGGTAGTGCATTAATTTGCTTAATTTTTCACGCATAGAGTATATCGCTGGATTGAAACGCACAATTAGCGATAAATTTTTATTTAAGCGCAGTTTGTCCACGAAATACTCCGCACGAAGCGGTTTTGCTTCCCGGGCGTTATTTTGTCTCTGATGTTTGGTTTTTTCTTTGTTAAACAGTGGGATATGCGGAGGGGTAAAACAGGGGGTTTACAGAGCGGGCGGATGTTTCCGCCCGAGATTCTTAGCAGACGCCAAATTCACCGTCTTCTTTATACAGCGAAACATCAGCTGCTTTCAGGGTGTATTTGTCGCCCTGCTCATTACTGGCTTGCACCGCCACAATCTGATCCTCATGCACTTCGATGACTTTCAGTTTTGGTCCGCCCATACGCGGCTGCACAAGATCGCCTACAGAAAACATAGTTACCTCCTTCGGGTTGTTGTGCTCTTAACATAGCCCAGGCGTGGGTTGGGGTACAGCGTCAGGGGGCAGACTACTCCTGAATCGCTACAATCAACCTGTGTAAAGAGGGTAAAGGAGGGTAAAAGCGGGCGTAAAGGGTGGCATGCCTGCGTAAACTCACTACGCTTAAAGTATAAAACCTCTTTTTATACAATGACCTGACTGCTTGCATGGAGAATATATGGGCTTCTGGCGTATCGTAATCACTATTCTGTTACCCCCTCTTGGCGTGCTGATGGGCAAAGGCTTTGGCTGGGCGTTTATCCTCAACATCGTCCTGACGCTTCTGGGCTACATTCCCGGCCTTATCCACGCGTTCTGGGTACAGAGCCGCAGCTAAGCCCGCCACAGTAAATCCTGATAAATGCCGGTCAGCACGCCCTGCGGGGCAAACTGCTGTTTGATCCAGCGGGTGACCTGACCGGTCGCCGCATGCTGCGTGGCGAGCAGCATGCGCGAGTCCTGGCGGGTGTTATTGATCCGTCTCGTCACCAGCAATCCCTTTTCAACTGCCTCGCGCGCCATATGCTCCGGTAAAAAACCGATCCCCTCGCCCAAAATCTGACACTGGCACTTGGTATTGAAATCCGGAACCAGGATCGCCTCCTGGCCGTGCAGCAGCCAGCCGACTTTCTTATTGATGGTGTGGGCGGTGTCTTCCACCATGATGTTGGGGTACAGCCGCAGCTGGCTCTCGGCCAGCGGCTCCGGGGCCAGCGCCAGCGGATGGTCCGGGGCGATGGCAAACACCCAGCGGATGGCACCAATCTCCGTGTAATCAATGCCGCCGCCATCCAGCAGCGTGTCCGGGGCGCCAATCGCAATGTTCGCCTGATTATTGATGATCGAATCCCAGACCCCGTTATACACCTCGGTGGTTACGGTTATCTGGCAGGTAGGGAACTGCTTTTTCATCACCTGCAGCAGACGAGCGGTGTGGCGTGGGGTGTAGAGCAGCTGGTTGATGCAGATCCGCACCCGCGTCTCGATCCCCTGCGAGATGGTGTCGATCCCGCGCTTGATGGCGTGAAAGTCATTCAGCAGGTCAATGGCTTTACGGTAGAAGTAGAAGCCCGATTCGGTCAGTTCGATGCTGCGGGTATTGCGCACAAACAGCACCACGTCGAGGCCGGTCTCCATCCGTTTGATGGTGTAACTGATGGCTGAGGTGGTCACCCCCAGCTCCCCGGCGGCTTTGCTGAAGCTGCCAAAACGCGCCGCGGTGGTGAAAGCCAGCAGATTCTCTTCGGTAAAGATGGAATTCATATTACGGCTCCTGGTAGTCATCAGTTTTGAACATATTTTAACAGCGCGGTTACAACGCATTTGAAGCCGGTCACAGTTCTGCATATTTGTGGCGAGCCGCGCAGCGCAAGGCCTGCGCAGCCATAAGCATAATGCAGTTTAGCGGCCTAAAACGCGGTTAAACATAAGGAAAAGGTTGCACAGACGCACATTTTGGCTGAACTGTTAAATTTAACTCAACAATGAAACTCCTGTCGATGAATCCTTTTTAAGCGGATTCTTTTCTGACCAGGCGGTTGCTATGCTCAGTCCATCAGGAAGGAAAACCAGGAGTGTGGATATGTCTACCAATGAACTCGTTACTGAATTTCTGTTTGCTGCTGAACAGGGTGATACCGACGCGCTAAAAGCCTGTCTCGATAAAGGGGTGGATATCAACGCCACCAACCGCCAGAAAAGAACCGCCATTATTATTGCCAGCCTGAATAAACAGTACCCTTGCGTGGAACTGCTGATTGCCGCTGGGGCCAATATCGACCAGCAGGATCAGACCTGTTTCAATCCGTTCTTAATCAGCTGCCTGACCAACGATCTGACGCTATTGCGCCTGGTGTTGCCCGCCAACCCGGATCTGGATCGCCTGACGCGCTTTGGCGGCGTGGGCATTACCCCTGCCAGCGAAAAAGGCCATCTCGAAGTGGTGCAGGCGCTGCTGACCCACACCGACATTAACGTCAACCACACCAACTTTGTCGGCTGGACGCCGCTGCTGGAAGCCATCGTCTTAAATGACGGCGGTGCCCGCCAGCAGGAGATTGTGAAGCTGCTGCTGGACCACGGCGCCAACCCGCACATGACCGACAAATACGGCAAATCCCCGCTCGAACTGGCCCGTGAAAAAGGCTTCAACGAGATTGCTGATCTGCTGATCGCCGCAGGCGCGTAATACCCCCGGCCAGCCGATTCGCACTGGCCGGAAATAACAAAAAGTCTGTTTTCCCATCATGCCTTCGGGCGTGATGTGGCCCCCTTTTGCCCGCATCCAGGAGGACGTAATGCCCACCAAAATCGTGATAAAAAAGAATACCTATTTTGATTCAGTTTCGCTGATGTCAGTCTCCACCAAAGCCAATAAATTGCCCGGCGTGGAGCAGGCATTTGTCGCCATGGCGACAGAAATGAACAAAGGCGTGCTGAAAAATCTCGGTCTGCTGACCCCGGAATTAGCCGAGGCCAAAAATGGCGACCTGATGATCGTTATTAAAGGCGAAGCCGCCAACGACGAAACCCTGGCCGCCATCGAGGCGCTGTTCACCCGCAAAGAGAGCGCGGGCAGCCACGAATCACGCTATGCCACCCTCGCCAGCGCCAAAACCCATCGCCCGGACAGCAATCTTGCGGTGATTTCGGTCAACGGCACCTTTGCCGCCCGGGAGGCGCGTCAGGCGCTGGAAAACGACCTCAACGTGATGCTGTTTTCCGATAACGTGTCGCTGGATGACGAACTGGCGCTCAAGCAGCTGGCGCACGAGAAAGGGCTGCTGATGATGGGCCCGGACTGCGGCACCGCCATTATTAACGGCGCAGGCCTGTGCTTCGCCAACGCGGTACGTCGTGGACCGATTGGCATCGTCGGCGCGTCCGGCACCGGCAGCCAGGAGCTGAGCGCACGTATTCATGAATTCGGCGGCGGCATCTCCCAGCTGATCGGCACCGGCGGTCGCGATCTGAGCGAGAAAATCGGCGGGCTGATGATGCTCGACGCCATCGCGATGCTGGAGGCCGACGACGCCACCCAGGCGATTGTGCTGATCTCCAAACCGCCAGCCCCGGCAGTGGCCGAGAAAGTGCTGGCCCGCGCCCGCACCTGCCGCAAACCGGTAATCGCTTGTTTCTTAGGCCGCAACCCGCAGCCTGCTGATGAAGACGGCCTGCAGTTTGCCCGCGGTACCAAAGAGGCGGCGCTGAAGGCGGTGCTGCTCACCGGCATCAAAAAAGAGTCGCTGGATCTGCATCCGCTCAACTGGCCGCTGATCGAAGAGGTGCGTGCCCGCCTGACTCCGCAGCAGAAGTATATCCGCGGCCTGTTCTGCGGCGGCACCCTGTGCGATGAAGCGATGTTCGCGGCGCTGGAGAAATTCGACGACGTCTACAGCAACATCCAGCCGGATCCAACCAGACGCTTAGCCGACATCAACGTCAGCCAGGCGCACACTTTCCTCGACTTTGGCGATGACGATTTCACCAACGGCAAACCGCACCCGATGATCGACCCGACCAACCGCATCAGCCGCCTGCTGCAGGAGGCACGCGACCCACAAGTGGGGGTGATCGTGATGGACTTCGTGCTCGGGTTCGGCTCACACGAAGATCCGGTCGGGGTGATGATCGACGCCATTAAAGAAGCGCAGGCCATCGCGAAGGCCGACAAGCGTCCGCTGGAAATTCTCGGCTACGTACTCGGCACCGATCTGGATACGCCGTCGCTCAGCCAGCAGTGCCAGCTGCTGACCGATGCAGGCGTGATCTGGGCCAGCAGCAGTACCAATACCGGATTACTGGCACGTGAATTTGTCTGCAAAGGGGAGAAAGCCTGATGAAATCGTTATTTAACCAGCCGCTGAACGTCATTAACGTCGGGATTGCCCTGTTCAGCGATGACCTGAAAAAACAGCACGTGCCGGTGACCCATCTCGACTGGACCCCGCCGGGGCAGGGCAATATGCAGGTGGTGGAGGCGCTGGATCAGCTGGCCGCCAAACCGCTGGCCGAGAAAATTGCCGCCGCTAACAAAGTGGCGCTGGAGCGCATTATCCAGTCGCATCCGGTGCTGGTGGGCTTCGATCAGGCCATCAACGTGGTGCCGGGCATGACCCGCACCACCATCCTGCACGCCGGTCCGCCTGTCGCATGGGAGAACATGTGTGGGGCGATGAAAGGGGCGGTGACCGGGGCGCTGGTGTTTGAAGGTTTAGCCAACGATCTGGACGACGCGGCGCGGCTGGCGGCCTCCGGCGACATCACCTTCTCGCCGTGCCACGAGCACGACTGCGTAGGTTCGATGGCGGGGGTCACGTCGGCGTCGATGTTTATGCACATCGTCGAGAACAAAACCTACGGTAACCGGGCGTTCACCAACCTCAGCGAGCAGATGGCGAAGATCCTGCGCATGGGCGCCAACGACCAGAGCGTGATCGACCGTCTGAACTGGATGCGTGACGTGCTCGGCCCGATGCTGCGCGACGCCATGAAAATCATCGGCGAAATCGACCTGCGCCTGATGCTGGCTCAGGCGCTGCACATGGGCGACGAGTGCCATAACCGTAACAACGCGGGCACCACGCTGCTGATTCAGGCGTTAACCCCTGGGCTGATCCAGGCCGGGTACCCGGTAGAGCAGCAGCGACAGGTGTTTGAGTTTGTCGCCAGCAGCGACTACTTCTCCGGCCCGACGTGGATGGCGATGTGTAAAGCCGCGCTGGATGCCGCCCACGGCATCGAGTACAGCACCGTGGTCACCACCATGGCGCGCAACGGCTACGAGTTCGGCCTTAGGATCTCCGGCCTGCCGGGGCAGTGGTTTACCGGCCCGGCGCAGCAGGTGATTGGCCCGATGTTCGCGGGCTACCGACCGGAAGACTCCGGGCTGGATATCGGCGACAGCGCGATCACTGAAACCTACGGCATCGGCGGCTTTGCGATGGCGACGGCCCCGGCAATTGTGGCGCTGGTGGGCGGCACGGTGGACGAAGCTGTCGACTTCTCGCGCCAGATGCGTGAAATCACCCTCGGCGAAAACCCGAACGTCACCATTCCGCTGCTGTCGTTTATGGGCATCCCGACCGCTATCGATATCACCAAAGTGGCGGGCAGCGGCATTCTGCCGGTGATCAATACCGCCATCGCCCACAAAGACGCCGGGATCGGCATGATTGGCGCGGGCATTGTCCATCCGCCGTTTAGCTGTTTTGAAAAGGCGCTGTTGACCTTCCGCGATCGCTACTTTTTATAAGGTAAGCATTCATGAAAAGCATGAAACTGGAGTGGAAAAGAGGTGACTGGGCGGCGTACTTCGGGTTGATGACCAACAACCTGACGAATCTGCTGACCATGATGGGGTTGCTCATTTTTGTCGTCGGCATCCCGAAAGAGATTGTGTATGGACGTATTGCGCCGGCCTTCGGGCTGGCGGTGCTGGTGGCGAGCGTCTGCTACGCGTGGTTTGGCCTGCAGATGGCGCGCCAGACCGGGCGTAACGACGTCACCGCGCTGCCGTCCGGGCCGAGCGCGCCGTCAATTTTTACCGTGACCTTCCTGGTGCTGATGCCAGTGTATCAGCAAACCGGCGATGCGGACTTTGCGATCCAGATTGGCCTGGTGTGGTGCTTCGTTGAAGCGATGATCCTCGCGGGCGGTTCGTTCCTCGGCGAGACCATCCGCAAGATGATCCCGCGTACCGTGCTGCTGTCGTGCCTGTCCGGTCTGGGTCTGCTGCTGCTGGCGATGAACCCGATGCTGCAGGCGTTCGAAGCGCCGACCGTGTCGTTTATCGTCCTGCTGCTGATCTTCATCAACTGGTTTGGCAAAAAGCCGATCTTCGCCCGCATCCCGACCGGCCTGCTGCTGCTGATCGCCGGGACCCTGCTTGCGTGGATCTCCGGTCTGCAGAGCCCGGACGCCATCAAAGCCTCGATGTCGTCGTTCGGCTTTAACCCGCCGGAAGTGCACATCGACAGCTTTATGCAGGGTCTGCCGCACGCGCTGCCGTACCTCGCATCTGCCGTTCCGCTGGGGCTGGCGAACTACATCTTTGACCTGGAAAACATCGAAAGCGCCCACGCGGCAGGGGATGAATATCCGACGCGCAAAGTGATGCTGGCCAACGGCCTGGCATCGATGCTCGGCTGCCTGATGGGTAACCCGTTCCCGGTCACAGTGTACGTTGGCCACGCGGGCTGGAAAGCGATGGGGGCCAGCATCGGCTATACGCTGGCCTCCGGCGTCACCATGTTTATCGTGCCGCTGTTCGGGCTCGGGGCCTTTATGCTCGCCATTATCCCGATGACCGCCATCGTGCCGATCCTGGTATTTATCGGGGTAGTGACCGCCAACCAGGTAGTGAGGGAAACGCCCAAAATAGAGGTACCCGTCATCTTTATCTGTCTGTTCCCGTGGATCGCCAACTGGGCGCTCACCATGATGAACAGCGTGATGGCGGCGGCGGGTACCAACGCGGGAAAAATCGGTCTCGATGTGCTGCACAGCAAAGGCATCTACTACGAGGGCTTGATGCACCTGGGTAACGGCGCACCGCTCGCCAGTATGCTGTGGGGCTGCATCGCCATCTTCTCGATCATCAACAAACCGTTACGTGGCGCTATCGCTGCGGCCACGGGGGCACTGCTGGCGCTGTTCGGCGTGATCCACGCTCCGGTGGTCGGTTTTGCCGAAGGCAGCTCGCTCACCTTCGTGACGGCCTACCTGATGATGGGCGGCATGTTTGTACTTAAGCATGTACTGGATAGCCGTGAAGAGGCGCGGGCAGGAGCGCCGGTTTCTGAAGCTTAAAAGCGCAAACCTTACCCCTCACCCCAGCCCTCTCCCCATAGGGGAGAGGGTGTAATCGTTCCCTCTCCCCTATGGGGAGAGGGTTAGGGTGAGGGGGCTGACCGCACCATTGCAAAGGAATTCTCATGAAAGAACTCATGGTCGTCGCCATCGGCGGCAACAGCATTATCAAAGATAACGCCAGCCAGTCGATTGAACATCAGGCCCAGGCGGTGAAAGCGGTCGCGGAATCGGTGCTCGAAATGCTGGCCTCCGACTACGATATCGTGCTCACCCACGGCAATGGCCCGCAGGTGGGGCTGGATCTGCGTCGCGCCGAGATCGCTCACGAGCGCGAAGGGCTGCCGCTGACCCCGCTGGCCAACTGCGTGGCGGATACGCAGGGCGGGATCGGCTATCTGATCCAGCAGGCGTTAAACAATAAGCTGGCCGCGCGCGGCGAGCAGAAAGCGGTGACGGTGGTAACCCAGGTCGAAGTGGACAAAAACGATCCGGGCTTCGCCCAACCGACCAAGCCCATCGGCGCGTTCTTTAGCGAAGCCCAGCGCGATGAACTGCAACGCGCCCATCCGGACTGGCACTTTGTTGAAGATGCCGGCCGCGGGTACCGTCGCGTGGTGGCCTCACCGCAGCCGGTGCGTATCGTCGAAGCCGACGCCATTAAAGCGCTGACCCAAAAAGGCTTTGTGGTGATTGGCGCGGGCGGCGGCGGCATCCCGGTGGTGCGCAGCGCCGAAGGGGATTACCAGAGCGTGGATGCGGTGATCGACAAAGATCTCTCCACCGCACTGCTGGCGCGAGAGATCAATGCCAACGTGCTGGTGATCACCACCGGCGTGGAGAAAGTGTGCGTTAACTTCGGCAAGCCGAATCAGCAGGCGCTGGACACCGTCAACGTGGCGCAGATGACGCGCTATGTGGAAGAGGGGCATTTCCCGGCGGGCAGCATGCTGCCAAAAATTGCCGCCAGCCTCGAATTCTTACACTACGGCGGTAGCCGGGTGATCATCACCTCGCCAGAGTGCCTGCCTGCGGCGCTGCGCGGTGAAACCGGCACCCATATTGTGAATGCATAAGTAAAAAGGAAGATAAGATGACAGAAAATAAAAGCCGCCGGGAGTTTCTCAGCCAGAGCGGCAAAATCGCAACCGCTGCAACCGCCTGCGCGCTGTTTGGCGCTACCGGTTCCGTCGCGTATGCTGCAGATCCCGCAACATCTCTCTGCGAGACCGGCAAACCGATGAACATCACCGCAAAACACTACTATCTGGACAACGTGCTGCTGGAGGCCGGGTTCAACTTTGACGGCAGCGTGGCCGTTAGCACCCGCACCGAGCTGAAAACGCTGGAAATTAAGGACGGCAAGATTGCGGCGTTGCGCGACAACAAAAGCCACGCTGATGCCACGCTGCCGCACTACGATGCGGGCGGAAAACTGCTGCTGCCTGCCATGCGCGACATGCATATCCACCTGGATAAAACCTTCTACGGCGGCCCGTGGCGTTCGCTGAATCGTCCGGCAGGCACCACCATTCAGGACATGATCCGCCTCGAGCAAAAACTGCTCCCGGAACTGCAGCCCTACACCCAGGAGCGGGCGGAAAAACTGATCGATCTGATCCAGTCGAAAGGCTCCACTATTGCCCGCAGCCACTGCAATATCGAGCCGACATCGGGCCTGAAAAACCTCGAAAACCTGCAGGCGGTGCTGGCCCGGCGCAAACCCGGTTTCGACTGTGAAATTGTCGCCTTCCCGCAGCATGGGCTGCTGCTCTCCAACTCGGAATCGCTAATGCGCGACGCGATGCAGGCCGGGGCGCACTATGTGGGCGGACTGGATCCCACCAGCGTCGATGGCGCGATGGAAAAATCCCTCGACCTGATGTTCCAGATTGCGCTGGATTACGATAAAGGCGTTGATATCCACCTGCACGAAACCAGCCCGGCGGGCATTGCGGCGGTGAACTACATGGTGCAAACCGTGGAGAAAACCCCGGAGCTCAAGGGCAAGCTGACCATCAGCCACGGCTTTGCGCTGGCGATGATGGACGAGAAGCAGGTGGATGAGATTGCTACCCGCATGGCCGCGCAGCAGATCACCGTGGCGTCGACGGTGCCGATTGGCACGCTGCACATGCCGCTAAAACAGCTGCGGGATAAGGGCGTATTTGTGATCTCCGGCACCGACAGCGTGATCGACCACTGGTCACCGTATGGTCTGGGCGACATGCTGGAAAAAGCTAACCTTTATGCTCAGCTCTATATCCGCCCGAACGAGCAAACCCTGTCCCGCTCGCTGGGTATCGCCACCGGCGACGTACTGCCGCTAAACGACAAAGGCGAGCGCGTGTGGCCGAAGGCGCAGGACGCCGCCAGCTTTGTGCTGGTGGATGCCTCCTGTTCCGCCGAAGCGGTGGCGCGCATTTCCCCGCGCACCGCAACATTCCATAACGGCAACCTGGTGTGGGGCACGGTGGGGTAATTTGCCTTTCGCTCTCTCCCTGCGGGGAGAGGGCATCAGGCCGCACCTTTTGTACGATATACTGCCAGGCACATTCTTACGGAGGGATCTGCCATGGCACAAAATATCTACGACAACCCGGCATTTTTTGAAGGCTATGCCCAGCTGCCGCGCTCGGTTCAGGGCCTGGATGGCGCCCCGGAGTGGGCCTCACTGAAAGGCATGCTGCCGGATTTAACCGGCAAGTCGGTTATCGATCTTGGCTGCGGCTACGGCTGGTTCTGCCGGGTGGCACGCACGCTTGGCGCAGCGGAGGTAACGGGGGTTGACCTCTCCGAAAAAATGCTCGCACGTGCGGCTGAGCTCACTGACGATGCCAGCATCCACTACCAGCGCAGCGACCTGGAATCCATTACCCTCGCACCGAACAGCCTCGATCTGGTCTACAGCTCGCTGGCGTTGCACTACCTGCCTGAGCTTGACCCGCTGTTCGCTAAAATCCAGCACGCGCTGAAAACGGGCGGCAATCTGGTGTTTTCAATGGAACACCCCATCTACACCTGCGCCACGCGTCAGGGCTGGTTAGCCGACACTAGCGGCGAACGTTTCTGGGGCGTAAACCATTATCAGGACGAAGGCCAGCGCGTCAGCAACTGGCTGGCAGAGGGGGTCATCAAATACCACCGCACGCTTGGCACGATCCTCAACGCTTTGATTCAGGCCGGACTGACGATTAGCAACGTCAACGAATGGGGGCCAACGCAGGCGCAGATTGACGCCTGGCCTGCACTGGCTGAAGAGGCGGAACGCCCGATGCTGGTGCTGATTTCAGCCCGCAAGGGTCAGTAACCTACCTTATACACCCGTCCGCTCTGTACCCCTTCCACGCTGCGGCGATAGGCCTGGGCAACAGTCGCGGCGGGCACACTTTCAAAGCCCGGGAAGAAACCGTCGTAGGCTGCAGCGGATTCCGTTAATACCGTCGGGCTAATCAGGTTGATGCGGATCCCGCGCGGCAGCTCGCAGGCGGCAGCGCGGACAAACCCGGCCAGCGCGGCGTTGACCGTGGTGGCGTTCACCCCCTGGGCAATCGGCTCGTCGGCCACAATTCCGCTTATCAAGGTGATCGACCCGCCTTCATTCAGGTAGTGCTGCCCGGTCAGCGCCAGCCGCACCTGTCCCAGCAGTTTATCCTGCAACCCCTGGTTAAAGTCGCCGTCGGTCATGGTCGCCAGCGGGCCAAAGTGCAGCCCGCCGCTGGCAGAGACAATCGCATCCACCGGACCGATGTTTTCGAACAGTGCCTGCACGCTGGCCTGGGAGGTGATATCCACCTGATAGTCGCCCTGAGTGCGACCCACGCGGATCACCTCATGGCGACGACTCAATTCCTCGGTCACTGCCCGACCGACCGTACCGCTGGCACCAATAATGACGATTCTCATAGCCGACTCCTTATATTGTGAGCCCCCATTGTTTAATAAACCGGATGGCGGATAAACTGGCCTGACGTTAGATGATTACTAACCAGAGGTTTGTAATATGGATAAGCTTCGCGGCATGGAAACGTTTATCGCGGTGGTGGAGAGCGGCAGCTTTACCGGGGCGGCGACGCGGCTGGAGATGTCGGCGGTGATGGTCGGGAAGTACGTCGCCCTGCTGGAAAGCCAGCTCGGTACCCGGCTGCTGGAGCGCAATACCCGTCGTCAGAGCCTGACCGACGCCGGGCGAGTCTATTTTGACGAGGCGAAACGGGTGCTGGAGCAGGTGTCGATCGCCGAAAGCTCGGTCGAGCGCTTACGCGCCGCGCCTGCCGGGACGCTGCGGGTGACGGCGCCCACCTCGTTTGGCGGCTGCGTGATTGCGCCTTTGACCGCCAGCTATTTGCAGCGCTTCCCGGACGTGCGCATCGAGCTGGATCTGACCAACCGCAGGGTGGATCTGGTGGAGGAGGGCGTGGACCTGGCGATCCGCATCGGCGATATCCACTCCGACGATCTGGTGGCGAAATACCTCTGTCCGTACCGGATGGTGATCTGTGCGGCACCGGACTATTTAGCCCACCACGGCACGCCGCATACGCCTGCGGATCTGGTGGATCATCTGTGCTTGTCCCACACGGTCTGGACCGCGCGCAACGAGTGGCGCTTGCCGGGTGTGGAGGGGGAGGTGCGCTGGAAGCGCGATGCGATTTTGCGCTGTAACGACGGCTTCGGTCTGCGGATGGCGGCGATTGCCGGGGCGGGACTGCTGTTGCAACCGGAGGTGCTGGTGGCAGATGAACTGGCGAATGGTCGGCTTATACGTGTTTTAGAAAGTTACACACCACAACCCCGACCGGTGCATCTGCTGTGGCGACAGGACTTGCGCCCGCTGCCAAAACTCACCGCGTTTATTGCTCATATCATCAAACAGGCACCGTCTGTCCCCTCTCCCTTTCAGGGAGAGGGTTAGGGTGAGGGTGAGGGTTAGAAACGGTAACCTACGCCCACGTTGAAGCCGTTGATACCACGGTCGCCGTCGATATCGGTGGTGGTGCCTTCGTAACCGACGTTGATCGCCAGCTCTGCGGTCGGGTTAAACTGCACGCCCGCGCCATAAGCGAAAGAGGACGATTTTTCGGAGATGCTGTCGCGCTGGGTGTAGTTATCCCCGCCGTTGACCCAGGTGGTGTCGCCGTCCGCTTTGGTGTGGGCAAAACCGCCCAGCGCGTACAGGGAGACAAAGTCGTTAATACGGTAAGCCGGGCCGACCATCAGGGAGTAATATTTCACGTCAACGTGGTTATGCACCGAGTCAGACGCAATAGAATAATTCTGGTCATCGTCGCCGCTCATATAGGTGAATGACCCCATCACGCTGACCGGAGAATTCCACTCATAGCGATATTGCGCGTTCACGCCGCGAATATTTTTAAAATGTTCGACTTTACTCTGCGCATATCCCACAGAGACGGTGTGATTATCCGCCAGTGCCGCACCGCTCATCAGACCCGCCGCGACGAATACCGCCAGAGAGAGAGTTTTCATTTCCGTAATCCTTGTCACCATTTTTTGTAAGTTATGTCGGATATATCCTTATTGAAATCAGGATATATTCCACACCACATCAAGCGGTTAAATTGTTGGTTTTTTTGGCAGGGGATGAAATAGGGAATAATCTTAAAGGCCGGAATATTCCTGGAATTTGCCTCCCCTATTTTGGTAGGGTAGTCAGTGATTTGGATTAAGTATTGTCATGCTACGTCACGTTATACATCATCTTCACGCTGGAAGATGATGCCTTTTTTCTCTTCATGGATAGCAACGGTTATCTATTTCTTAATCAGCGTTGCATGACACAGTTTATTGTTTTTCTCGAACTGAAGGTGTATTGCGTAGTTAACATTTTCGTATTTTAACCACCCATTGATATACCCAAGAAGCATATCGGATTTACCTTCTCCGCTCAGCGTCGGCTGTCCAAGTAAATTTGCTACTGACACTCTGTCCATACCCGCTTTAATCCCAGGGACAAAGTTGCCTGCAAACGGTGAATATCCATCCTCATTGCCAAAGTAAAAATGAATATGATTCAGGCAGTCTTTACGAAACCCCATCTCGATACCAGACTGATAAAATTTATAATACTTCGTTTTTCCATCAGGATCGTTATATTCGCCAGGATCAGCTGATATATCCGGGGATTCACCGATTGCCTGACAAAGATTAATAACGTCAACAGAATGTTCGTGTTTACCCAGAACATGTATAAAGCTTACCCATTCCACTGTCATTTTATAACCCCCGTCTGGCGATTTCTGTCAATAATTTTTTGTATTGTATCATCAACAAGTTTTGGATCATAACCACGCTCAACCAGGTTGGTTCTTAGAGAGGTGATATCGCGGCATACAGCGCTGCAGAGATCCAGAGCATCTTTTTCTATCTGTGCCGCTGTGTTTTTCCCGCCATAGGTCGGCCCCGCCTGATGCACATCCTTAGGCACTTCTACTGCAGTTGCATTCTGATAAAGTTTTCTACTTTCAGCCTCAGTTAACGGGCGTCCAATTTCGATTTCTTTCGCTTTTTTCAGCGCAGCAAAAGAGGGGATATGGTCATGTTCTAAGTTATCGCCCACCACTGCACCTTTTTTAAGCTCCTGGAATGATCCTACATCCAGAGCCTTAACTTTTTGTACTTCAGTACTGGCTTGTTTAATCAGCTTAGATGCGGTTTCAAGATCGCCAGCTTTTAAGGCTTTCTCAGCCCCTTTTATCGCTTTGCCCGCTACATCTCCTGCGCCAGGAATGATGCCTATCGTCGCAGCCAGATAATCAAGCGCACTGTGCGCTTCCGCAAATCCTTTGATATCGCCGACGATGGGTACAAAATCCACCCCAAATAAAGCGGCATCTTTCAGCGCTTCCCGACGCTCGGTGTACATTTTAACCGAGCAGGCTTCGGCACTCATCCCGGCACAGTTTTCGCGCTGGTAGCGTTCATTTTCGGCCTTCACCTGCTCTTCGGCCACCTGCTCGGTGGTTTTACCCTGCGCCAGAGCCGCGGCGATGTCGCCAAGGGAGTTATTCTCAACCGTGGTCTTACCCGCCTGCGCCCCGGCAACCGTGGATGCTGCGCTGTCGCCCACCAGTCCGCCGGAAAGCCCCGCCGCCAGCGTCGCCAGCGCAGAAACCGTCTGCTTCTGCGTTTCGTCCAGCTCGTCGGCCGATTTACCGTACATCTCGGTAGCGATCATCCCCACCAGCTCGCCCGAGGCGGCACCGGCGGCACCCGCCAGCGCGTTTTGCCCCTGGGCGGCGGCCAGTGCGGCGTTGACAACCGCGTGGGCGGCGACTTTGCCTGCGTCGTTCAACCCACTGTGGTGACCAATCACTTCGGCAATGTACGGCGCGGCCCCGCCCGCAAGGGCGGCGCTGAGATCGCTCCCGGCCAGGCCCTGAACTGCCGCCGTCGCCGCCTGAATCGCCTGCTGATACTGGCCTCCGGTGCCAAAGCCCGAGGCGTTGAGCGCATCGTTATAGGCCGTCTGATAGATCTGGCCGTTAATGTCGTTCAGGGTCGCGGTTTTGCCTGGGTTGGCTTTTTCCCACGCGGCTTTCGCCTCCTGTAAATCCTGGGCGTTAACGTTGTTGAGCTTCTCTTTTGCCGCATGGGTGGCGCGGATGTTGCCCTCGGTGCGGGCAATATCGGCCACCTGATTGCCAATCTCGCCAATCAGCTGGGCCTGCTGCAGGCGCTCCTGCTCTTTCTCTTTGTCGAAGATAGGGGAGAGCGTCTGGTTGGCGTGCTCCACGTCGCGGCTGAGCTGGTTGACATCCTGAACCTGACGATTCGGGTCGCGGATAATCAGGGTCCCGTCCGAGACTGCGGCGTGGGTGGTGCTGCTGTCGTGTCCCTCGCGATTCGCCCCTACCAGCAGGCCGTTGGCCATGTTACCGGCAAACTGGCTGCCGATGCTGCCCCCGGTGCTCATCCCCACGCTTTGGTGTTCCACTTCGAAATCGGCGCGGTTTTCGATATTGCTGAAGCCAAGGGTGCCGGTCTCGAGACGGTTTTTATCAGCGGTCGCCGTAGAGCCAATCACCGCTCCGTTGAGCTGGGTATGCTCGCCCACGGTGACGTCATACCCGCCTTTACCCGCGAAGATCCCGGTCTGTTCCACCACCGAGTCGTAGTTGCTGTGCATCTTGTCGCGGCTGAGGTTAATGCTGGCCGAGCCGGTCATGGAACCGATGCTGAAGCTGCCTCCCGCGCTGGCATTCTGCTGTTTTGAATCGTAGCGATCGCTGTCCTGTTCGGAAGTGAGCGTCAGGTTGCGGCCAATGTCCGCTTTCACCGTTTCACCGCTCACCTGCGCCCCGGTCAGGGTGGCATCGCGTCCGGTCAGCAGCGTCACCTGACGGCCCGCGTCGACGGTGGTTTCGCTGTGGGTGGTGCCGTTGCCGCTCTCGCTGCCTTTGCCCCGGTTGATGCTGGCAGAGATATTAAGGCCAAAGCCGCCGGAGCCGACGCCAATCCCGACCCCGACGCTACCGCCCTTGCTGTCGTTTTTACCGTCCAGCAGCTGGGTGTTTTGCGCCGATCGCAGGTACAGATCGCGGTTGGCGGCAAGCGTTATATCGTTGCCCGCTTTAAGCTGGCTGCCTTCGACGGTCAGATCCCCGTCCGTACCTCTCTCGCCGCTGCCGGTGGCGGTAACGCTGAGGTCACGCCCGGCGTTGAGGGTGCTGCCCTGAGCGATATTCTGCTCGCTGGTCTGGGTCGATTTCGACGACTGGCTGCCGTAAGAGAGGCTAATGCCGACGGTGTTGGTGTTGCCCGCGTCCGCCCCCTGGGCCTGATCCATCCGCGCGGCCTGGGCGGCCTGCACCCCGGAGAGCGCAGCCTTCACCCCCTGCAGCGCCTGCAGACGGCCGCTGCCGGAGGATTTGGCCTGCTGGGAGGCCTCGACGGCGCTGTTCAGGGCGCTGCCGACGGTGCCGGAGAGCGCCAGGGTCAGCCCGGAGGTTTTCTGTTCCACCTCGTGGGTTTGCTGGCTGCGGTTGTTCACTGCCGTGATGTCGACGTTTTTGCCGCTGAGGGTCATATCCTGACCGGCCACCAGATCCGAGCCGCTGACCGTCAGGCGATCCCCGGCGCGCAGGGTCAGATCGCCGTCGACGCTGCCGACGGTGCTGCCTGCCTGAGTGGCGTCCGCGCCGGTATCGGTGGTTTTGACGCTTTGGGTCCCGACGCTAAAGCCGATCCCGCCCGAGCTTAACAGCCCTGATTTTTTCTCCTGCTTCTGGTGCAGCTCAGTATTGCGCTCGCCCTGGGTATCGACGGTCAGATTGTTGCCCGCCAGCAGGGCGACATCGCCTGTGCCCGCCACGTTGCTGCCGCGCACGGTCAGATCGTTTCCAGCGGTAAGGTTAACGGTATCGCCATTTAGCTCGCTGCTCTGCACCGTCTGACGGGCGATCTGGTCGTGGGTGGTGGTGGTGGTTTTCGACAGCCAGCCGTTACCGCCGACCACTTTATGCCGTTCATCCAGATCCTGACTGTTTTCACCTGCGGTCAGAGTCAGGTTATTCCCGGCGCTGAGGTTCAGCGCCTGTCCGGCGGAGAGGGCGGCGGCGCGAGCGTTAAGGTCATTACCTGCCGCCAGGGTGACGTCACCGGTGCCGGTCACTTCGCTGCCGACGCTGCGCGTCTCGCCCTGTTTCAGGCTGTTGTCGGCATCCCACACCAGGTTATCGCGGCTGGCGGTGGTCACGGTGTTGAGGGTCATATCCCGTCCGGCCACCAGCTGCGCTTTGCCGTTCTCGCCGCTGGCGATCACCTGCGCCCCGGTCAGGGTGATATCGCGCCCGGACTGCAGGGCCAGTTTGCCGTCGTCGCCCTGCACGTAAATGCCCGAGACGCTGTCAATGGTGGTGCGGGCGAAGCGGTTCTCGCCGTTGACGCTGTCGGCGCTGACGGTGGTGGTGGTGAGGGTAATGTCGCGCCCGGCGCTGGCCAGCACGCTACTGTCGCCGACGATCGCGCCGCCGACGTTGTTGATATCGGTGCGTGCGTTCAGGCTCACGTCTGCGGCCTGCATCGTGCCGGTCTGGTTGGTGATGTTGTCGGCATCCAGCTGCAGCACTTTGCGCCCGGCAAGGGTGCCCTGGTTAAACAGGTCGCCGTTGAGCTTGATTGAGACGTTGTTCCCGGCAATCAGCGCCCCGGAGCCGTCGATATCCCCCGGTTTCACCTTGGCGTACACCTGCGGCACCAGCACGTTCTCCATCGAGCCGTCCGGCATCTTCACGCGGGTGTTCACCAGCCAGACGATGTCCCCGGTCAGGAGCGCCATCTGCGCGGGCGTCAGCGCCACGCCGATCTTCAGATCGTACTGTTTGCCGAAGGTGATGCCCTGGTCCATCAGCGCTTTGTACTGCTCTTCGTCGTTGCTGTAGCCGTCCAGGTAGCGCTGGCCGGTAATGCCAATCACCTGCTCGCGGATCAAGCGCTGCTCGTAGTAACCATCCCCGAGGCGTTTTTGCGTATTGTCGCCATTCGCGCTGAAGGCGTTCTGCATATAGTCGCTGCCGAGCCACTGGCGCTCGTTGGTAAAGCGCGGATCGGTTTCGACCAGATACGGCACAGTGGCCGACGGGTTCACCTTGAACAGGCTGTTATCCGGCAGGGTGGTGTTGGGGCCGATAATGCGGATCGCACCTTCGGCAGGAGTGACTTCAAACTGCTGTCCGGCAGGCGGAGTCACCGGCTCGCCCGGCGAGACGGTCTGCTGCGGCGCGGGTTTTACGCCTGCGGCCTGACCGATCGCCACATCCGTGCCTGCCAGCACCAGCGGGGTAATGTTGAGATTGCTGCCCTCGACGCTGCCGTTACTCACCAGCTGGCCCGGCTTCAGGGCAATGCTCTGGATAACGGTCGGCGGCGTATAGGCGGTGCGGCTGCGGCCCTGCTCATCGTCGCCTTTGTGGCGAATACGATAGTAGTGGGTGACGGTCCCGTCATCAGTGGTGTAGCGCTTGCCCGGAACGTCGTCGTTCTGCACGCTTTTCAGCCGGTCAATCGCCAGCGTGCCGCCCGCAATCACCTGGCTGTTGTCGTTAAACAGCTTATCGCCCGTCAGCAGCAGGTTGCCCCCGGCGAGGATCTTCGCCGGGTCGCTCTCTTTGATCCGCGTTTCGTCAATCGTGCGGGTGTAGTCGTACTGGTTGAAGTTATCGTTGCCGTGGCCGGTTTTATCCGGCGTGTTGAGGTTTTTGAGCCCGTCGGCAGAGTTACGATCGACCCATACGCCATTGTCGGTTGAGCTCCAGCGGTTGGTCGAGCCGGAGTGCTGGTAGTCGGTGAGCTGTTCTTCAGAGACGCGCACCACCTCGGTGGCGAAGTGGTCGTTAATGTTGTTGATCTGCCCGGCGGCAATGGCCATGTCCCCGGCAGACTCAATGGTGGCGCTGTGGTTGTTGATGGTTCCCGCGCGGCCAATGACGGCCCCGCTGTCGTCCAGCGCGCCGCCAATGCTCATGCTGCCTGCGCTGTAGATCAGACCGTGGTCGCGGTTGTTCAGCGTCTGCACACCAAGATTAACCTGCTCGCGCCCGGCGAGCGTCGCCGCGGTGCCGTTTTCGGCGAGGTTATTAAAGGTGAGAGTGTTTACGCCCACCGCATCGCCGTAGATCCGACCCGTGCCAATGTTGGTGAGGGTGTTGGCATTGATGCGGGTGATGATCCCGTCGATCAGGCCGGTATTGTGTACCGTCCCGGTGCTGTTCAGGGTGGTGCTGCCGGCATTGATCTCGCCGCTGGCGAGATTATTCAGATTTGCGCTCTGCACGTTGAGGGCGCTGCCTGCCATCAGCGTGCCGCTGTTGGCCAGGTCGCCCCCGGTGGTGAAAGTCAGATTGCCGTTGGCAATAGTGGTGCCGCTGTTGGTTACGCCGCTGACGCTATGTAAATCCATATCCCCCAGCGACAGCAGCTGACCGCTGGCATCCAGGCTATTGGCCTGCACGCTTAGGGTTTCGCCCGCTTTGACGACGCCCCCGGCGTTGAGAAGGGCAAGCCCGTTACCGCGAAGATCGACGCTCCCGGCCGAGGCCAGCGCGCCCGCGCGGTTGTTCAGCACGCCACGGTTTTCGATGCTCAGGGCGTTATTTGTCAGGATGCTGCCGCTCTGGTTATCCAGCGAGCCGGTAGTGAGCGCCAGGCTCTGCGCCTCCAGGCCCTGATTTTCACCGAGGGTGTTCTGGTTAACAAAGCTCAGGGCGGTGAGGGTTACGCTTTTGCCGCTGCGGATCAGTCCCGAGACGTTATTCACCGCCCCCTGGGCGCTGTCGAGGAGCAGATCGCCCACCGACTGGATCTGCCCGCCGCCGTTTTGCAGGTAAGCGGTATGCAGGGCGGTATCGGCCTCGCCGGTGATGCGCCCGCCCGCGCGGTTATCCAGCGTGCCGGTGGTGATGTTCACGCCGCTGCCCTGCAGCAGGCCGCTCTGGTTATTCAGCCCGGTGGCGGCGGTGAGCGACAGATCCTCTGCCGCCGCCAGTGTCCCGGCGCTGTTGTTGAGCTGCTCACCGGAAAACGCAAGGCTGTCGGCGGATAAGGTGGTGCCGTGGCGGTTATCCAGCAGGCCGCCGGTCAGGGTCATCTCCCCGACCGATTTCAGCGCACCGTCGTTGTTGGTCAGCGTGGCGAACCCGGCAGTCAGGCGCTGGTTGGCGCCGATCTGGCCGTCGGTGTTGTCGATATCGCGGGCATTGAGGCTAAAATCGCCGTCGCTTGCGAGGAAGCCGCTCTGGTTATTGAGCCCGCCGCTCGCCACCTCCAGCGAACCCAGAGAGAGCAGGGAGCCGGAGCGGTTATCAAACTCGCCGTTTAGCGCCAGCGTCGCGCCGTCGGCAACAATCACCCCCTGCTGGTTGTTGAGGTTAGCCGCACCGATGCGCTGGGTTTTTGCCGCCTCAATGCGGCCTTTAGCGTTGTTCACGGCCTGCTGGCTGACGATCTCACCGTCGCCCGCGGCGGCAGATATCAGCCCCCGGGCGTTATCCAGCGTACCCGCCTCAAGCCGGGTGTTGCCCGCGACCGCCACGATCTGCCCGTCGCTGTTATCAATGGCACCCGCCTTGAGCTGGACGCCGTTCGCCGCGCCAATCTGCCCCTGCCGGTTATCGATGTTGCCCGGCAGGTTTACCGCCAGCGCGCCGCTGCCGCGCTGGACGATGTTGCCTTGCTGGTTACTGAGGTCGTGAGCGCTGAGGTTAATCGCCTCCGCGCCCAGCGTGCCGCCGTTGTTATTGAGTAATTTACCGCTACGGACAGTCAGTTCGCTGGCGTTCACCTTCGCGCTGGCGGTGGTTACATCCCCCGCGCCGCCGTCCAGCAGGACACGTTTACCCTGGGTCTGGCTGCCGCTGACGTCCACCCCCTGGCCGCTGGCGCTGAGATTGCCGCCCGCCAGCGTTTGCCCGTGGGCGCTGAGCTGGCCGCGGGTGCTGAGTTCCAGATCGCCCGCCTCGGCAAGCCTGCCGTCGTTTGTCACCCCGGCGGCCAGCACGCTCGCTTTACTGGCGGTGAGGCTTCCTGCGTTCACCCGGACGTGGCTGGCGGCGGTGATCGCCCCGCTGTTGTTCATCTCGCCTGCGGTTTGCAGGCGGGCAGCGTCGCTGGCCCGGACGGTGCCGCTGTTTTCGATGCGTCCGTCGGCTGAGATCGTGACGCTGCCTGCCTGGGCGCCGATGGCGCCTGCGTTACGCACGCCGACGCCGCGCTCGGTGCCCACCATGCGGATTTTGCCTGCGTACATGCCCCCGAGGCTGGCCACGTCTACCGCCATCTGTGGGCGGGTGGCCGGATCGTCGCTGCCTTTTTCGATACTCTCGTGGGCGGCATCCACCTGGTTACGTCCGGTGGTAATCTTCAGATCGTTGGCCCACAGTCCGGCGTTGACCTTTACCGAGCGGGCGATAATGTCGGTGTAATCCGCGCCGGAGGTGTCCATCCCGGCACCCTCGACCACCACTTCCCCGCGCTCGACGTTAAAGCCGGTGAGGTTGCCGTCTTTCATCTGCGCCTGGCCGGTGGTGAGCGTGGCGCGGTTGGCGTTGATAAAGCCGCAGCCGCTACAGGTAATGCCCGACGGGTTGGCGATCACCACCTGCGCTTTTTTACCGGCAACTTCGATCATGCCGTTGAGCTTGCTCGGATCCCGGGAGCTGACCTCGTTGAGGATTACTTTGGCTTCACCCCTGGCGAGCCACGGGTTGCCTGCCACCATGCCGCCAAGGTTGGTCTGCACGTTGTTGTGGGCGTTGTTAAGGATCACCCCTTTGTTATCCACGTCGAACTGGGTGTAGTTGTTGCGCGACACCCCGGCGTTAGACGGGGTCTGGATATTGACCTGCGGCGTACCGTTGGCACTGTTGATCACCGTCGGCTGCTGGTTTTTAGGTGCACCGGCGTCGGCAACGATGTTGGCCTGCGCCGTGTGTACCGCCCCCATCGCCAGCCACAGGCTAAAGCTGAGGGCGCTTACTTTGCCAATAAGACGGCTGTGGGTCTGGCTGATACCGGAAGAACGGGACGAACCGGCGCGGCCGGAGCGGGCGATATCCGCCACCACCATCAGCATGCCGCGCGCTTTGTTAAAGACAATTCGGTACAGGTTCTTATTCATGGTTCGTTCCTTTAAACGCTTCCGGCAGGTTTACGGCGAGCGGGTGGTTCTGTTGCCAGGCTCTGGCGTGTTGGCGGCTGACGTGGTTGCCGTGGAACAGCATCACGCGCTTGCCACGCTCGGCGCCCCGATGCCAGAGCGCGCGGCAGATATGGTCGGGGAAGATATCCCGACGCAGCAGGGCCGACATTTCGGCGGTGTGGCCGAACGGGGCGATCCAGTCGCAGAACCAGATCCGATCCCCACTGTCCCAGTCTGCCTCTGGCATCTCAATGGACGGGCGGGTGAGAAAGCGGGCTTCCGATTCCTCATTCAGCCAGGCCCAGCTGAGGAAAAAGACCGGGCGGTCGTTTTCAACCACCAGCACGTACTGACGGCGCTTAATGATCGGCAGCAGCAGCGTTGGCAGGGCATGCAGCGGGGCATCCCGGTGCATCGGGGAGTGCATCCACAGCCAGACGGTGGCACCCAGCACCTCGGCTTCACTCTCTTCACCGCCGAGGATCAGCGGGGCTTTGATCTCCAGATTTCCGACGCGCATCACCAGCTCCAGTTGAGGTTAAAGCCGAGCGTCAGATCGCTGGTGGCAAAGCCGTCCGGCTTCGAGAACGGCGTCCCGGCGAACAGGTCGTAGCCGGTGTTAAAGGCGTTGCCGCGCAGGCCCGCCACGCCGCCCGCCAGATGTTTACCGACCTGCAGATCCGAGCTGTAGCCGCCCACTTCGCCGTAGTCGGCACCCAGATAGAACTCCTGATTCGGCAGGGGCGTGCGCCAGGCCAGATCGTTACGCACGTACCAGCCGTGGCTGGCGCTGAGGGTGCGCTCGCCGTCAAAGCCGCGCACCGTCCAGCGGTTGCCGATGGCGAACTGATCCTGCGGGGTGAGCGGGGTGTTGCTTATCTGGCGCAGGTACTGCACGTTGTAGCGGAAGTTTTGCGTGCCGATGGCAAACGGCAGATCGAGCTGGGTGCTCAGCAGGGTGATTTTGCCCAGCGCAGTGGCATCGCCCCAGTACTCTTCCGGGGCAGGCTGCGCGCCAAACCAGCGGGTGCCGCGCTGATAGCTGATACCCGCGTCAAGCGTTGCCTGGCCGATGTAGTGGCGATGCTCCAGCCCGACGCGCCAGCCTGCGGTCTGCCGACGCTGAACGCCCACCTCCGTGTCGTCGATAAAGTTGCGGGTTTCCCGCGCCAGGACGTCGTAGGTGAGGGTGGTTTTTTGTGAGCCGTTGCGGTGCAGCACGCGGCTGAGCTGAATATCGAGGTTTTTGCTTTTGCCGCTGTAGCGATAATCTTCGTTCAAACCGGCGACGGTCTGGTGGTAGTCGTAGTCGCTGCCGGTGATGCCCAGCATCCAGTATCCGAACGGCACCGAGTAGTGGGCGGTGTAGTTTTTGCTGCCCTTGCCGCTTTTATCGTTCAGATCGTGGCTGGCGGAGACATACAGCAGATCGCTCAGCGAGAAGGGGTTATCCAGCGACAGGGTGACGCCGCCCTGATAGCGCCCGGTGGTTTCGGTCCCGGCGTCGTCCAGCGACAGGCCGACACGCCACATTTTGCTCTGCTTACGGACGATCGCCACATCGCTCTCACCCGGATTTTCCCCTGGCACCAGCTCCATGTTGGCTTCTACCGTCGGCAGGCGCTGTAGGTTTTCCAGCCCTTGTTCAATATCGCGCAGATCCAGCAGCTCCCCTTCGTGTGCCGGGAAGGCGCTGTACAGCTGGATATAGTCGTCGCTCTCTTTGGTCAGCATCACGTGGCGGATCGCCCCCGGCACGATGGCCAGTTTCAGGGTGCCGCTTTTCAGATCCTGCGACGGGGCCAGCACGCGGGTGGTGATCCAGCCGTGATCGACGATCCGGTTCTGCAGGGTGCTCATCAGCAGATTGATCCCTTTGCCGCCCAAGCAGCGCCCCTGGGCCTGGTCGGCAATTCGCTGCAGCGGCAGCCAGTGGGGCAGGGCCTGCTGGCCGCTCAGTTCGACGCGGTTAATCGGGAAGCAGGGGGTTTCCGTCGGGAAGGCAATTTTGCCAAAGCCTGATGACGGCTCAGAAAGCCGCACATCGGGCACTGGCGGGGTTAATTGCTGCTCTAAGGCTCTTTGACGCTGCTGCTGAATTATAAATTGATTATCCGGCTCCGCTGCGTGGGCAGAGAACAGTAAAGGCAGGCCAGCGGCTGTCGTTATTATTATGGCGATAGGGTATCGGGCGTTCATCAAGGATCCGTGCCGTGTAAGCAAATAAGTTGCAGTGTGAATTTGTGTAAAATTGTTTATTTATTACGGGGGGAATGAAAGGGGGATTAATCCTAAAGCCCGGAATTATCCGAGTTTAGGACTCCTTAAATCTGGTAGGTTTTTGATGAGGTGAAGGATATATTGGTGGTTTCACGTGGATGCTCAGGAATATCCACGCGAAACTTAAGTGAAATTATTGCCGGGTTATTTCTGAATGCGATCGACGCGCACCACCGGCGGGGTGGATTTTTTATCCAGACTGCCGTTAATGCTGATCATATTATCCGGTTTAACCGTTCTGCCATCAAAAACAGACTGTGGAATAATAGTATCTATTTTTCCGGTTTTATCGCGGAAGACATATTTATCTCCGGAACCATCAATTAAATTACCGCGTAATGAAATGGTGGCCCCGTCGTGCATTTCTTTTGCCTGCTCGACGGTCATTATTCTGGCGTCTTCGGTACCCCGATAACCTTCATCCAGCGCATGCGGTGGAGGCGGAGCGGTGTCTTTTTTCAGTCCGCCATTATCATCGGCCCAGGCCGTTGGGATTAACAGACAACAAAACAGCGGCGCAACGGATAATTTCATACTGCCTCCTGAGTGAGTAGTGGCTTGACAGATTAAGTCTGGTTGCTATTTTTACCTTTGCAAACAAGAACTGTCTTAAAGAGAATTATGACTAAAAATCATAATGTTAATTAACGAGGCGGTAGGGCGAAATATGGCGAATGGACATGGCAATCCCGATAAATTGCCCGGGGTAGATGAGAGCCGCTTCGCTATTGCGCTGGAGTCCGCCTTCCGCCGTTGTGGTCTTGTTTTTCTGCTCCTCATCATTGCCGCCGCGCTGTCGGGCGTATTTTCGGTGGGCTATTTCAGCCACGCCAGTCAATCCACTGAAAATAAGACAGTTAAAATAGACTATCAACGCTTCGGGCGGCTGCAAAATCAACTGCAATTAAAAATCACGGTGGCCCGCGAGCCTGGAGAAAATACCACTCTGGTGCTTGGTGGTGAATATATGGACAGCTTTGAAACCAGCGCTATCTGGCCGCAGCCGGATAATATGTACAGCCAGGGGCAGAAATTAATATTGGTTTATCATCCCGCTGGGCAAAAAGGGGATTTTTCGGTATGGATTTATACTGCGCCGGACCAGCCCGGAAAAGCCGTGACCACTCTGCACGTCAATAACGCGCCGGAAATGTCGTTCTGGCAGTTTATCTATCCTTAGGAGGATACGATGGATATGATCTTTCGCGCCGTCGCTGTCTATCTGATCCTGCTGGTGGTTTTTAAAATTGCCGGGCGGCGGGCGCTGTTACAAATGACCAGCTTTGACCTGATCCTGCTGCTGATTATTAGCGAGGCCACCCAGCAGGCGCTGCTGGGGAATGATTTCTCGATAACCGGCGCGATGCTGACCATCGTGACGCTGGTGGTGGTGGATATGCTGTTTGGCTATCTGAAGAAATACTCCTCCCGGGCCGAATCGTTACTCGATGGCTCGCCGGTTATTCTGGTGGCCCACGGCAAACCGCAGGAGGAGAAGTTAAAGCAGGTTAACGTCTCCTGCGACGACGTGATGGTCTCCGCCCGGCAAAATCACGGCATCTATCAGCTGGCGAAAATTAAATACGCGATCCTTGAATGCAATGGTCATATTTCTATTATTCCGGAAGAGAGTGAATCATGACAGCCAATATCTGGAACGAGGCCAAAACCGCCGCCGAGCTGACCAGGCAGGTGGCGTATGTGTTAAGTGAACTGGGGTGGCGACTGACCACCGCCGAGTCCTGCACCGGCGGCAAGCTGGCGTCGGCCCTGTGTGCCGAGGAGGACACCGCCGACTTCTATGGCGTGGGGTTAGTCACCTTCACCGATGAGGCCAAACAGAAGGTGCTGGGGGTGAAGCCAGAAACCTTAGAGAAATACAGCGCCGTCAGCGAGCAGACGGTGTGCGAGATGGCTCAGGGGGCACTGCGCGTCGCCGAGGTGGATATTGCCGTCGCCATTAGTGGCTACGCCGGGCCGGACGGCGGGGATGACGGCACGCCCGCGGGCACGGTGTGGTTTGCGTGGAGCTTTCACGGGGAAGTGCGCGCCGCGGTGCAGCACTTTACCGGTGAGTGCGATGACGTGATTGAAAAAGCGGTGCGCTATGCCCTGACAGAGGTCATCAGGCGCATACCGCAGTGGAAAAAGCAGCTGCATTAGCGAGGGGATCAGTGATAGCCCTCCGTGTCGGTGACCTTGCCGCGAAACACGTAGTAGCTCCAGGCGGTGTAGACCAGGATCACCGGGATAATCAGCAGGGTGCCGACCAGCATAAACAGCTGGCTGGACGGCGGAGCGGCTGCATCCCACAGGGAGATAGCCGGCGGGATAATGTTCGGCCACAGGCTGATGCCCAGCCCGCTGAACCCGAGGAAGATCAGCCCCAAGGTCAGAATAAACGGCAGGGCGTGGCTGTTGGCGTTACGGGTAAGACGCCAGATCCAGGCGCTGAACACCAGCACCAGCAGCGGCACCGGCAGGAAGTAAAAGAAGTTAGGCAGCGAGAACCAGCGCTCGGCGACATACTGCCAACCCAGCGGCGTCCACAGGCTGACCACCGCAATCACCGCCATCAGCGCCAGCAGCACATGGCGGGTGAGGGTGCGCATGTGGGTTTGCAGGCGGCCTTCGCTTTTCATAATCAGCCAGGTGGTGGCGAGCAGGGTGTAGGCCACCATCAGCCCCAGGCCGCAGAACAGATTGAACGGCGTCAGCCAGTCGAGCGCGCCCCCGGCGAAGCGGCGGTTCGCCACCTCAAAACCGTTAATCATCGCCCCGACCACGATCCCCTGGCTGAAGGTCGCCAGCAGCGATCCCCCGGCAAAGGCGTAATCCCAGAAGGCCCGATGCGACGGGGTGGCTTTAAAACGAAACTCGAACGCCACGCCGCGAAAGATCAGGCCAATCAGCATCGCCGTCAGCGGGATGGTAAGGGCGTCGACGATCACCGCATAGGCCAGCGGGAACGCACCAAACAGCCCGGCGCCCCCCAGCACCAGCCAGGTTTCATTCCCGTCCCACACCGGGGCCACGCTGTTGACCATCACGTCCCGCGCCTGCGGATCGCGCTCAAAGTAGAACAGCATGCCGATACCCAAATCGAAGCCATCCATGATGATGTACATCAGGGTGGAGAAAACGATGATCGCAAACCAGATAACCGAGATATCGACGCCCATTAGCGTTTCTCCTCTTCCACAACGGGTTCAGCAGCCGAGAGCGGGCGCGCGGGCCGACCGTCGGTTTGGGAGGTGAGGCTGACGGTCGGCTGCGGCCCCTTTTTAATCAGCCGGATCAGGTAGACGTAGCCAACGCCAAATACCGAGCAGTAGACGACGAAAAACGCCAGCAGGCTGATGCTCATCTGCAGGGTGCTGTGCAGCGATACCGCGTCGATGGTGCGCAGGTAGCCGTACACCACCCACGGCTGACGGCCCACCTCAGTGGTGACCCAACCGGCGAGGATCGCCACCAGACCGGCTGGCCCCATGCCCAGGACGAACCAGTGGAACGGGCGGGAGTGATAAAGGCGGCGACAATGGCGCAGCCACAGGCCGACGGCCCCCATCAGGATCATCAGCAGCCCCAGGCCGACCATCAGGCGGAACGACCAGAAGACAATCAGCGAATTGGGGCGCTGATCTTTCGGAAACTCTTTCAGGGCCGGAACCTGTTTGTCCAGGCTGTGGGTGAGGATCAGGCTGCCGAGGGCCGGGATTTCCAGGCCGTACTTGGTGCGCTCTTCGTCCATATCCGGCACGCCAAACAGCAGCAGCGGGGTGGCTTCCCCGGGGCGGTTCTCCCAGTGGCCTTCGATGGCGGCTATTTTCGCGGGCTGATGTTCCAGCGTATTCAGGCCGTGCATATCCCCGACCAGGGCCTGGATCGGGGCCACCAGCAGCGCCATCCATAGCGCCATCGAGAACATTTTGCGGATCGCCGGGGTGTCGTTGCCGCGCAGCAGATGCCACGCGCCGGACGCGCCGACAAACAGGGCGCTGCTGAGGAACGCAGCGATGGACATGTGGATCAGGCGGTAGGGGAAGGATGGATTAAAGATAATGGCGAACCAGTCCTCGGGGATCACCTGGCCGTCCTGGATACTGAAGCCCTGCGGGGTGTGCATCCAGCTGTTCGAGGCGAGGATCCAGAAGGTGGACATCAGCGTGCCGAGCGCCACCATGCAGGTGGCAAAGAAGTGCAGGCCGGGCCCAACCTTGTTCCAGCCAAACAGCATCACGCCGAGGAAACCCGCTTCGAGGAAGAAGGCGGTTAAGACTTCGTAGGTGAGCAGCGGGCCGGTAATGCTCCCGGCAAACTGGGAAAAGCCGCTCCAGTTGGTGCCAAACTGATAGGCCATCACCAGTCCGGAGACCACCCCCATGCCGAAGTTGACGGCGAAGATTTTCAGCCAGAAGTGATACAGCGAGCGCCAGACGTCGTTTTTGGTGCGAAGCCACATGCCTTCCAGCACCACCAGATAGCTGGCAAGGCCGATGGTGATAGCCGGGAAGATGATATGGAACGAGACGGTGAAGGCGAACTGAAGCCTGGCCAGATGAAACGCATCGAGTTCGAACATCGCCTCTTCCCCTATTCGCAAAAATGCCCCGCGGCTGCGGGGCTCAGAGGGTTCAATCGTCAGTTTTTGGCTTTCACGCCCGGGGCATTCGCGCGCAGCAGGAACTGCTCGGTGGTGTCAGGAAGGTGCTCAAGAAGCCAGTCTGCCATCCGCTGCTCCTCAGCAAGGATGTTTTCAAGGGCCGGTACGGACGCGGTATCCCCCGCCTGTTTTGCGGCGGCGACCAGCGAGGTATAACAGGCTATTTCGAAATTCTCGAAAACGTAGCCGCTAATCGCACCTTTAACGATCTCGTCCGAGGGGAACATGCCGCCGAAGGATTGCCCAAAGGCCACCATTTTACTCATGGAGTCTTTTATGACCGAGCGGGAAATATTATTGCGATCGAGGATCTCTTCCAGCACGGTTATCTGATGTCGGGTTTCGGTCAGATGTTGTTCAATGCGGGTACGTAACGCCGGATAATTATCGATACGGCTGGACATGGATTCGAGCATGGATTCCGCTTGCTTTTCCATCGCGTGGGCATCGCGTAGCCAGTCATGATAGTGTTCTACGTGAGTCATACTCTGTTCCTCGCTGCGGTTAATTCAGGCTTTGTTTTCCGCTTTCTGATTAATATTGCCGACAGCCAAATCGGTCAGCTTAAGATCGGTGGATTTTTCTTCTTCCAGCGTGGCGTTTAATAATTTTACCGCCTGGGTATAGCCTAATTGTTGTGCGAGGGTGGCCAGAGTGCCGTAGCTGGCTATTTCATAGTGTTCGACTTTCTGCGCGGCGGCGATCAGGGCGGCGTCACGGACTTCATTTTTGTCGGTGCTTTCAATCACTTCATTGGCTTCTTCGATTAAGCCTTCCATTGCCACACATTTCATACGTTTCAGTTTGACGTTGGGGGTTTTCTCGACGAGCTGATCGATACGCTCAATCTGGCCGTGGGTTTCTTCCAGGTGCGCTTTAAACGCAGCGCTCAGTTCGGGGCTGAATGCTTCACGAGAAAGTTTAGCCAGACCGCGGGTCAGTTGTTTTTCCGCGCTGTAGGTATCTGATAGCAGATGAATAAAAACATCTTCAATCGATTTCATATTCATATAACTTTCTCCAGTGACGTAAAAATTCTGCGAGTCCACGGACCCGCAGAGTATTGGTCAATTATAAAAGCCGGTATTAATAATGAGATGAGTTAGGATTTGTCAGATTTATTCCCACCGCCATGGCTTTGCTGACCACCTTTTTTACCTGCTTCAGAAGCGCGCTGCGGATCATTCTTGAAATTGCCGCTGCCTTGTTGACCACCTTTTTTGCCAGTGTCAGAGGCTTTATCACGGTTTTCGCGTTGGTCTGCCATTTTATCAATCCTCTTTGTTGCCATTATGGTATGGAGATCTGTTTATTCATCTCCGTTGTCGTTCAGATTTAAATTTAGTCATTATTATTGAAGAGTCAAACGAGGTAACTTCAATAATTTTTTTCATGAAGTGTCATTCCTGATAAATAGCGCTTCGCTTGTCCTTGAATAAATATCGTGCAAGATGATGTATTCAAACAACCTTCATGCACTGTTCGGGAAACGATTATTCATCGCCTCGGTGAAGCGCTGCGCGCCAGGCGTGACGGGGTTCTTTACGTAAATTTACGATCTTGTTCCAACGGCCTTAGCGTATAAATAATAAAAAAACGTGGGATTAATCTTAATTGGTTTTAATATTATTCTTGAAACGATGCAGTAACGGCTGAAATAAATTCGCAAGCGGCTTCGTTTATTTTGCATGGTCAATAAATGCGAGCAGGCTGTGAAGCTTCTGGCAGATCACCGCAGAGGAGGAGAAATAACCTCATAAAGTATGATGGCGTAATGGATGAGATGCGCAATACTGAGTCGATTCTTATCCTCCCGTAAGCGACGGTGCGCCAGATGACTGAGACGATCTCCGGGATTTTGACCCATACACCCGTCTGGGTGTATGTCCTTTTGGTGTTCCTGATCAGCAGAGGTATCAAGGCGCGTAAGCCTGCCACCGTCGCACTGGAAAAGCTGGCCATCATCCCGGCCATTTTTCTGATCTGGGATCTCTACGATATGGTGATGTACCGCGAGCAGAGCGTCGCCACCTGGTCCCTGTGGCTGGTGGGGTTACTCAGCGGTGCAGCGATGGGGTACGTGCTGATCAAACGCGCGGCGGTGACCCGCGCCCCAGCCCCCCGAAGCATTCACCGCCCGGCAGACTACTCCGCGCTGCCTTTTATGATGCTGACCTTTGCAGTGAAGTACGTGCTGGGGGTTATGACCGCCATGTCGCCCGAGCTGCTGCAGCGACCCGGGGTGAGCGCCTGCGTGATTATCGTCGGCGGGGTGTTCGCTGGGGTATTTGTGGGGAAATTTGTGCGCTATGTGGGGGTCTATATGTCGGCTGAGGTAATGCCAGGCTGATGGGTGGGCAGGGTATCGACAATCAGATAGGCTCCCGGATGCTGGGGAATGGGATCGTATTATTGTGTTAGCAGTGAACGCCATAGCTTTCACCTCTGGCAATAAGCTGACGCCAGTTATAATAAAAAATAATTGCCGGTAAATTCTTGCGATATATACGCGGGTGATTGATTTTATATTTCCCTGTCTCGCAGAAAAATTAATATAAGATATTATGCGCTTAGCTAAATTCTACCGTTAATATGCGCGTTAACGTTATTCTTGCCCCCTTTAACGGACATTCAGCCATCCAGGTGTTTAAGCGTGTAAAATAAAAAACATAAACGTTGCTAAAATAATTTCCCTGTGTCTTAATGGCTTCCTCGGTTTGGAACACAGACCTTATGAAAGCAGTTTTAGTAAAGCAGTCCTCAGTTCAGGTGTTATCCACAGATACCCTTCTTCATGAGCCTCCTCCTAAGTGCCAAATAAGCTACTCTAATACAGGCCATTATCGCCACACTGCGTGGCTCATCAAGTAAGGAAGTCTCTATGTCTAACAAAATGACTGGTTTAGTAAAATGGTTTAACGCAGATAAAGGTTTTGGCTTTATCACTCCTGACGACGGCAGCAAAGATGTATTCGTACATTTCTCGGCTATCCAGAGCGACAGCTTTAAAACGCTTGAAGAAGGCCAGAAAGTCTCCTTCACCATTGAAAATGGTGCTAAAGGCCCAGCAGCGGGTAACGTTACTCCGCTGTAAGCCGTGCTCATTATCAGCAACGTTTACAACAGCGATGACGGCAATGACCCGAGCAGCTAAGCTCCGCTGATAAGAAAATAAACCCGCCCAGTGCGGGTTTTTTATTGCCCTGCGTTTACCTCCCTGGAGTCACTCCTGCAGGTGACCGCCCGGCGGAAAACAGCCAGGCATATTTTGGCTGCAACACAAACCCGGAGCTGATATACTGTATATAAATACAGTGAAAGGGGCGCATTATGGCTGTTGAAACAAAATTTGTTGTCGTAAGAAAAGGTGAAGAGAAAATGACATTTGCCAGTAAGAAAGAGGCTGACGCATACGACAAACTGCTCGACATGGCAGAAGCGTTCACCGACTGGCTGTTGCAAAGCGGAATGCAGATGGATGAAACGCAGGCTGAAGATCTTGGGCTGCATCTCGCCGAGCAGAAAGAGGCCGTGCTGCATATTCTGCGTACCAGCAAGCTCCCGGATATCCATGCCGCAACGGCAACAGATAAAACAGAGTCTGATGCGGCTGGCAGTAAAAAAATCAGAGCAGTTAACGCTGCCTGATTGCCAGCACACATCATCACTGATGCAGGCATCCATTATTCATTTAAGAATGACTCAACCGCGCGGGAGAACCGTTCAGGCTGATCAAGCATGATAAAGTGAAAACTGTCATCGATCCGCGTGAAATGGATATTGGGTGCAGAGGCATAGGCTTGACGGTACATCGCATCCACGCTGGCTGCTGGTATCCCGAATAAGGCGTCATACGCGTACAGGATCTCAATCGGCGCTTTAATGCGGCCAAGCTCGGGACGCAAATCGGTAATCATCAATTCATACACTGCATCCGCAACGGTTTTGCGATCGGAATTGATCCCCGCAGCCACCAGAGCAGGCCTCACAGCCTCGGTCTTCGCTAAACGGGCTATGGATGAATTCTGAAACGCTACGATTTGCTCCGGCGACTGCGCCAGGAGCCAATCCCGCGTAGCAGTGGCATGCCGGGCTGCCGTTTCGCTGGTCGCCGCAGGGTCAATCATCAACGTATAGAACGGCAAAGCATCGACGATCATCAGCCGACCGACCAGTTCGGGATGACGGGCTCCCAGCATCAAAGCAATTTCCCCTCCAAGAGAATGGCCAACGATCGCCGGGGCGTTGATGTGCTGGGTGCGGATGTATTCAGCGATGGCGTCAACGGCCGGCGCGAGGACCTTACCTTCGGGGTTGGAAATGGCAGGTGTACTCGCAAAGCCCGCAAGTTCTACAAGATGAATGCGGTGGCTGCTACGTAAACCTGATGCTAAATCGGCCCAAACGTCGCGAGACGACGCCAGTCCTGCAATCAATATCACATCCGTTCCTGAGCCTTGCGTCTGGACAGAGATACGCTGCGGGTTCTGATGTTCTGAAGGTATGGACGGAGACGGCGCTGCGGACGCCGGGACGAAGGCTGACATCACTAAAAGAGCGCCTCCGATCATGGCACGGATAATTGCGGTAGACATGAGATCTCCCTGTTTAAAGATAGCGTTGCATCGACCTGTTGAACTCACCGCTCATGGCCGACCCTGCGCTTGCATCAGTTCCCTTTGGTATCTCGTCATCTTTCCCGCAGCAGGCGCGGGAAAGATGACGAGATGCCTGACCGACGTTAAATTTGCGGCTTTGTCGCGTTCTGCTGATCCATGAACTTCATTCTGGCATTTTGCCAGGCAGGATCGATCAGCGTTAGCGTTGTGCTGGCAACTTTCAATGAGGCTGAATCAGGTTCACAGCCCATTCCTGTCCCAGGGATGGGGTTTTCACACCATACCGGGTACATATCAGTGGTTGAAACCGGGCCATATTTGGCGAGTGCGGCTTCCTTGATCGACGTTTCGTTGTCGCTCGTCCAGGGGATCTCATAGGAGATTAAGGCAGCAGCCATAGGGTTGCTCTTGTCATAAGGGATGCGAGGTTCAAAAGTCACCTGCATCCGCGTGCCTTTGTTTTCATAGACCAGATACATGATCTGTTGACTGCCTGTCACCTTGGTTGCTACCTGGTATGTCGCAGACTTAGTTGCTTCGATTTTATCTGCCGGGACGCCAAAATTTTTCTGCATTGCCGCACGGGCTTCTTCAATGCTCATCCCGGTTTTCACGCCGCCGACATCAAAGGATTTTACATCAACAGCGTGAACCGGTTTGGCGGCACTGGCGGGGGAGACAAGATAAGGCAACGCCATGATAATTGCCGGTGGCAATGCGAATAAATATTTGTTCATCTTCTTTCCTGTGGGGTTAATTGAGTGCGATTTCCATTATCAGCTTCAGCATGTGGTAACCCTGCCACAATATGAAACATTGTTAAATAATTTAACAATAACGCCTGATTGTATGAAAAAAATGATCCCAAATCCTTCTTTTGATTAAGATCTTCTAACACATGACAGGCCCGCTCTCCCCGAGCCTTCGACATACCTGTAGCGCTCAAGCACCTTCCCACCGGGCTATAGCCCCGTTTTTACCCCTGCTTCAATAAACCTTCAGGTCGCGCTAAACCCACCATAATTAGTAGGGGTAAACAACGACAGGAGACAATCATGAAGGAGTTAATAAAGGCAGATATCGACGCATTCAAAACGCACTTTCGGGGGGAGGTGATCCTTCCTGACGATGCGGGCTACGACGAGGTGCGCCAGATCTGGAATGCCATGATCGACCGCAAACCGGCGCTGATCGCCCGCTGCACTTCAACTGAGGATGTGGTCCAGGCCATCGCGTTTGGCCGCACGCAAAACCTGCTCATTTCGATTCGTGGGGGTGGGCACAACATCGCGGGCAATGCAGTATGCGACGAGGGGCTGATGATCGACCTCTCGCTGATGAAGGATGTGCAGGTGGACGTAGCCACAAAACGAGCCCACGTCGGGCCGGGCTGTACTCTGGGCGAGTTTGATGCGGCCGTGCAGACCTATGGCCTCGCCACGCCGCTTGGCATCAATTCGACCACCGGGGTAGCGGGCCTGACGCTCGGCGGCGGCTTTGGCTGGCTGAGTCGCAAGTACGGCATGACCATCGACAACCTGCTTTCGGCGGAGGTGGTCACGGCAGATGGCCGGCAGCTGCACGCCAGCGAAGAGGACAACGCGGACCTCTTCTGGGGGCTGCGGGGTGGGGGAGGCAATTTCGGGGTGATTACACGCTTCGAATTTCAGCTCCATCCGGTCGGGCCGGATGTGCTGTGCGGGCTGATCGTCTTTCCGTTTGATCAGGCAAAGCAGGTGATCACCCAGTTCGCCCGCTTCACCGAGACCATGCCGGAAGAGCTTAACGTCTGGATGGTCACCCGCAAGGCACCGCCGCTGCCTTTTCTGCCCGAGGATGCGCACGGGAAAGAGATGGTCGCGCTCGCGCTATGCTATGCGGGCAATCCAGAAGAGGGGGAGGCGCTTATCGCGCCGCTGCGCGGATTCGGCACGGCTCTCGGGGAGCATATCGGCGTGATGCCGTACCTCGCCTGGCAACAGGCGTTCGATCCGCTGTTGGTCAAAGGGGCGCGCAACTACTGGAAGTCGCACAACTTTGCCCAGCTCAGCGACGGCGTTATCGATGCCATTATCGAGTACGCAGGCAAACTGCCGTCGCCCCAGTGTGAAATCTTCATCGGGACGATTGGCGGCCAGACCACCCGCGTCGCACCCGAGGCGATGGCTTATTCAAGCCGGGATGCCTGCTACGTGATGAACGTGCACGGTCGCTGGGAGTCCGCCGACGAGGATGCGGATGGCATCGCCTGGGCGCGCGCGTTCTTTGCAAAATCACAGCCGTTTGCCAGCAGCGGCGCTTACATTAACTTTCTGACCCAGGAGGAGACCGACCGCATCGCCTTTGCCTACGGTGCGACCTGGACGCGACTCATACAGCTCAAGAATAAGTACGATCCGACAAACCTCTTCCGGATGAATCAAAACATCAAACCGGAGTGAGATCCGATAGTGCGCCCGACAACGGTTAATCCCCGTTATTCTGGCGCTGCTCCAGTGCCAGCGCGCTGGCACTGGCAGGATCAAAGAGCGACAGGCTCTCAATCTGATCCAGCATAATCACCTTGCGAAAGGCCATCGCGCTGCGGGGCTCGGAATCGAGCGTGATGTCATGCTCGGCGTACCATTTACTGTAATTATGCTCAATGCGCAGGTCCATCTTCTCCCCGTCACGATAGCCGCTAAGCATCGGGATCAGCACGATATTGGCGGTCTTATCGTATTCCAGGGTCGCGGTATGGATCATGCCGATATAGATCCGCCGCGACTTCAGCGTCACCAGCGCCAGCTCGCCTTCTTCCATGCACTGATACAGCAGCTGTTCAATACCGTTCGATTGCGACAGGCGCTTATACAGCTTTTTCCGGCCTTCACCGTCCAGCCTGGCGCTGCCCGCCCAGTTGGAACGATAGAGACAAAACAGGATCGCAAAGGCCAGCATCACCACTACCGGCGCCTGAATGCCGAGAAAGCTCCAGTTCATAAAATCAATTTGCCAGTCGGCGTAGGTCTGCGAAGTCAGGTGGAAGGTATTGGCGATGGCAGAGGCGGCAAGCAGCAACAGCCACATCAGCCCGGTGGCGATCACCCCCTGCAGGACGAAGATGCAACCGTACAGCGCGACCAGAAAATAGACGTCCCAGCCGAAGGAACGCTTAATCTTAAAACGGGTGGAGAGGTCGCGGCTGGTGTACCAGTACCCGCATACCATCAGCACCATAAATATCGCCGTGCCCATCTCAGGCCCTCTTCAGCGCATTAACATGACGCAGAAAATCCTGCCGCACCTCATGGCTTTTAAAGTTGACCGAGGCATTACCGTCCTGATCGATGATGATTCGATCGCCATCCTCCACGGCTTCAATGATTTCCTGATGGCTCATCACCTGTAACAAGGACTCGGGACTGGAGAAAACCGACATAAAAAAACGTCTCATTGCGTGGCATCCATAGAAAGAGAAAGGATAAGTCTGGATGATGTATGACGACGTTGCCTTAAGGTAATGCTGAAAACCCGCAACGCTATGCTATCTTCTTTTTTTTGCTTACTGCGTAATCTATGTCTGCTCATCAGCAATTCAGCTTCGACACCCGTCCTCTGGTGCCTTTCGCCCATGATTATCCGCATGGCGCAACGGAGCCGTGGCACAGCCATACCTGTGCCCAGCTGTTGCACACCCTGAGCGGGGTCGTGCGCGTTGAAACGGCGCAGGGAGTGTGGATTGTTCCGCCCGGCAGGGGCGTCTGGCTGCCTGCCGGGACGCAGCACCGTCTGCTGATCACCGGCCACGTGGCTGCCCGAACGCTGTTTATCGATCCCTTTGCCAGAGCGGATTTGCCGTCGGTATGTCAGGTGGTGCAAATCTCCACCCTGCTGCGCGAGCTGATCGTGGCTTCGCTTGCACTGCCGGAGAATTATCCTGCGGGCAGCCGGGCGGAGCGCATTTACGAGCTGATCCTCGACGAGATCAGGGGGATTAACGTCCTGCCATTTAATCTTCCGGAACCGCAGACCCCAGCGCTGCTGGCACTGTGCCGTCAGATCCAGGACCAGCCCGGTGAAAAATGGACCACCGCGCTGGCGGCCAGAGAATTAAACATCAGCGAGCGCACCCTGCTGCGCCACTTTCGCCAGCAGACCGGGCTGGTGTTCAGCGAATGGCTGCGCAGGGCGCGGTTGATGGAGGCGCTGAATCGCCTGGCGCAGGGGCAGTCGGTGCTCAGGGTGGCGCTGGACCTGGGCTACGACAGCCACAGCGCCTTCAGCGCCATGTTTCGCCGCACGTTGGGCGTGGCGCCGAGCGACTACTTTCAACCCGCGTCGCCATCAGGTAACGCGTTCAACAGTGCCTGAAGCGACGCGCGGGACACATCGTTATCAATGCCCGTTCCCCAGCGACTCACCCCCTGTTTAAAGCTGCAGCGGATGTAGGCCGCCGAGCGGCTTTCGCTGCACCTGCCGAGGGTATGCTCGTGATAATCCTCGATTGCCAGCCTCATCTTAAAGCGTGACGCGATCGCCGCCGCTGCGGCGGAAAGCAGACCGTTGCCTTTGCCCTGCAGAGTGACAATCCCTTCAGCGGTCTGAACGCGGGCCGACAGCTGCAGCTCGCCGTCCGCCTGGCTTTCGCTGCGGTAGTCCAGCAGCTGGCGCGGGGCGAGGGGATAGGGGCCATACAGCTCACGGTACAGCTGCCAGAGCGCACTCAGCGTCATCTCGTTGCCCTCGCGGTCGGTCTTTGCCTGCACGTGGCGGCTAAAATCCTGCTGCAGCGCCCGGGGCAGCACCAGACCATGATTTTGCTCGAGCATCCATGCCGCGCCGCTTTTACCGGACTGGCTGTTCACGCGGATCACCGCCTCGTAGCTACAGCCGATATCCTCAGGGTCAACCGGCAGATAGGGCATCTCCCACCGTGGTGAGTCCGCCTGTTCCCGGGCATGAAAGCCTTTCTTGATCGCATCCTGATGGGAACCCGAGAAGGCGGTAAACGCCAGCTTTCCGGCATACGGGTGGCGGGGATGCACCGGCAGCTGGTTGCACTGTTCCACCCGCTCTACCACCTGCTTCATATCGCTGAAATCGAGCTGTGGTGCGATCCCCTGGCTGTAGAGGTTCATTGCCAGCGTCACCAGGCAGACGTTGCCGGTGCGCTCCCCGTTGCCAAACAGACAACCTTCTACCCGATCGGCGCCGGCAAGCAGGGCCAGCTCGGCGCTGGCAACGCCACTGCCGCGATCGTTGTGGGGATGCACGCTGATGCAGACGTCATGACGGCGGGTAAAGTGCCGGCAGAAGTATTCAATCTGATCGGCATACACGTTGGGAGTGTTGACCTCAACGGTGGCGGGTAGGTTGATGATCATCGGCCGCGCAGCCGAGGGTTCCCAGACATCCGCCACCGCCTCACAGATTTGCAGGGCAAACTCCGGCTCGGTAAAGCAGAAGGTTTCCGGTGAGTACTCGTAACGCCATTGGGTGTTTGGGTTCGCTTCGCACAGGGCGCGGATTTGACGGGTGGCACTGACGGCCAGCTGAATAATGTCGTCCTGGCTCTGGCGAAACACCAGCCTGCGAAACAGCGGGGCGGTGGCGTTATACAGATGCACGGTGGCACTTTTTACCCCATCAAGCGCGGCAAAGGTGCGCTCGATCAGATCGCTGCGGGCCTGGGTCAGCACCTGAATGGTCACGTCATCCGGAATGCGCTGCTCTTCAATCAGCTGGCGCACAAACTGAAAGTCCGTCTCCGAGGCCGAGGGGAAAGCTACCTCGATCTCTTTAAAGCCGCATTTGAGCAGTTGCTCCCAGAAGCGGAGCTTGCGGGGGATATCCATTGGTTCGGCCAGCGCCTGGTTGCCATCGCGCAGGTCGGTCGACAGCCAGCGCGGCGCGTGGGTCAGGGTCTTATCCGGCCACTGACGATCGGGTAACTGAATGGGGGCGAAAGCCGCGTACTTTTGCGAGGGATTGGGCAACATGTCGGTTCTCCAGGATGTGTTGAGGTTTTATCCTGGCGAAGAATGCGGCCCGGTACTGGCGCAAAACTGACAACCTGTGGCGAGGATCCGCCACCTCGCAGGGCAAGATGAATTACGCGATGTCGGGATCGACCTGTTCATTCATCAGAATGTACCGGGCGTCTTTGCGCGCGTGTTGATCGATCAACGGCACCAGTCGTCTGAAGTGCTCGCTGGCGCAGTGCGCATCGAGGGCTGCCCGGTCCGGCCACTGTTCAATAAAAATAAAGTGCCCGGGATCTTTTTCATCCCGGTACAAATCATAGGCAATGCACAGCGGTTCTTTTTTCGTTGCCGCGACAAGTTCACGGTAGAGAGGGAGAACGGTGTCGACAGATTCGGGTTTGATAAAATCTTCGGCGATGACCTTTAGCATGTGGGTTCCTGAGTTAAAAATAGTGCTCCGGCGATTTGACCACATCATGGGTGATGGAGGTGGGCAGGGGGGAAATCCGTGCATCATCATGTCCAGACGGACGGTGCAACTATGCCGGGTTCAGAACCTCAACCACGGCAAACTCCTCGGCGACCAGCTCCATCTCCTCAGAGAAAAAGCCTGCCCGGGTGAAAAAAGCTTGATGCTCGTTTTGCCAGTATTGAAGGCTCAGGTCGCCTTCACCCTCTTTGTGGGCAAACTCTTCCGTCACGTCGCAAAAGCGGAGCAGGCGCATCGACACGATTCTGATGACGCATACCGGAACATTTTTCCCGTCGAGGATAATGTGATAGCTGCCAATTTGCGGGGAGGGGTCTTCTGCCTGAAATGCGGCAAGGGAACCGCAGGAGGCAGTTTTGATCCCTTTGATCACCAGAGCGGCGAGTTCGTCGGCCATCTCCGCGCTGTCGCCAAACCCCCATGCCTGGGCTCCGGGGTATTTGGCTTTTAAATTCTCAACGGCTTCCATCCTAAAATCCTTTCACAGCAGATAGTTGACGGATGAATGTAGCACGGATTATTGCCTCTGCGCGCTATTTGCGCGAGCAGCAGGCGATGTAGTTCAACTGGTGGCGGTTACGGCGAAAGAAGCGGAACATCCCGAGAAAACGGGTCCGGTTCTCGCGGGTGCGCAAGCCGTTAAACAGGATTTTTGCCGCGCGCGGCAAGCCCTCGTCGCGAATCAGCCCCGCCGGTGACATCAGGGACATCGATCCATTGTGGGTATCGACCGACTGGAAGTGGCTGGCGATAAACAGCGCTTTCCACGCATCCTGGGACATCGGGCTGACGTTGGATCGCACAATCTCTTCCAGCTGCGTCTGCCTGCCCGACGCCAGTCGTTCGCTGGTGAACATGATGTCGTGGGTCAAAAGGCGACCGCCGGGTTTGAGCACCCGATAATACTCGTCGATCAGCCGGGTTTTGGCCTTGTCCACGTACATGGTCAGCATCGCTTCGTTGATCACCACGTCGAAATGATCGTCGGCGAAGGGCAGTCTGGTGGCGTTGGCTTCCAGCACGTGGATTTTATTCTGCAGACCGGCGGCCGCGACGTTTTGCCGTGCCTGCTCCAGCGCGTTTTTATCCATATCGATGGCGTAGATCGTGCAGCCAAAACGCTGCGCCAGTTCGATAGAGGTGGTGCCCATATTGCAGGCGACCTCCAGCACGACGCTGTCCGGCGTCAGTTCCGACTGCCTGAACAGCCACTCGGTGGCATCAACGCCGCCGGGGCGCAAACGGGTTTTTCCCAGGCTGGCTAAGAAGGTGTGTCCGGCTTTGTCACTTGCGCTCATGGCGGCGTCTCCGATTTAAGTTGCATTATAAATGCAACTTATCATAAAGAAGGGCGAATGCGAATTATTTTCATCAGGATACGAAGGTTTGAAGGAGTAATAAAAGAACGGCTGTCTGTGGTATAACGTATTCACGTGCCTGATGGCATCCAGGGAGAGCTGGCATGAACAGTTACATCGTCTTTATTAAAGATAATGAATCGAAAGTTGTCGTGGAAGGGCTTGTCACGCGTGACCTGGTCAAGGAGTTGAAGGGGGAAGGTTTTACCCAATACCCCTACGCCATCGAAGCCTCTGATGAAGCAGAGGCAAGAAGGAAATTAAATACACAAGGCAAAGAACACTTAAATGCGTTGTCTGAGTATTCAGGTAATGTCTTTTTTTACTGTGCTATTTTGGTAGTGAGTTTACTAGTGGCTGCTGTTTTCACTTATTATTAAAAATAACGTCTTTCCTTTTTGAGATGCCCGTATCGTCTGCGGTCAGTGCTTACGCTGTCACCACCGTCACGCCTTTTTCTTCAATGCTGCTCAGCCAGTTTTCATCCGTGCCGCTATCCACCACCACCGTGTTGATTAAGCCGAGGTTGCCGATGACGAACGGGGAGGCGGCGTTGATCTTCTCCGGGGAGACCAGCACCACCGTTTCGGCCGCTCTGCCGGAAAATGCACGTTTGATGCATGCCTCTTCGTAATTACCGGTGGTTAACCCCGCCTCGGGATGAATACCGGTCACGCCCATAAAGAAAATATCGGCATGAATATTCCCGATACCTTCGACGGCCGCTGCGCCGACGGTCACAATCGAATGCTTGTACAGTCGTCCGCCAATTAAGATCACCTCGATGGCCGGATGGTCGGTAAGACCCAGCGCAATGCTCGGGCTGTGCGTCACCACGGTAATCTGCAGGTCGTCCGGCAGGCATTTAATCAGTTCTGAGGTGGTGGTCCCACCGTCAATCAGCACCACCTGGCCTGCAGAAATCAGCTCTGCGCCTTTGCGGGCAATCGTCTTTTTCGCATCAGTTTTTAAGGTCTTACGCTCAGCAAAGGTGGCGACGGCAGACGATGACGGCAGCGCGCCGCCGTGCACGCGCTGTAAACGCCCAGCGGCTGCCAGCTCGCGCAAATCCCGGCGGATGGTGTCCTCCGACACCTCAAACCGGACGCTCAGATCTTTCGACAGCACCTGCCCGTCGCGCGCGAGTTGTTCAAGAATGTATTGTTTGCGTTGGCTGGTAAGCATGGGGGGGCTCCGTTTTATTGCACGAGTGATCTTGAGTTTGCACGTAATTGCTGTTTATCATGCCGATTCTACGAACAAAGGAGTCAGTATGCCATCAAAACGTGCAGAAATACGCATCATCGACAGCACCATACTGTCCGATGACTGGTATTCACTTAAGAAATACACCTTTGAACTTCAGCGACAAAAGGGAGAGTGGCAGCGTCAAAGCCGTGAGGTTTACGATCGGGGCAACGGGGCCACCATTCTGCTGTATAACCGCGAGCGGAAAACGGTGATCCTCACCCGGCAGTTCCGTTTTCCGGTGTTTATGAATGGTCACGACGGCTATCTGATCGAAGCGGCAGCCGGTCTGCTCGACAACATGGACCCCGAAAGCCGCATCAAAGCGGAAGCCGAAGAAGAGACGGGCTTTCAGGTTTCCCATGTGGAGAAGGTTTTTGAAGCCTACATGAGTCCAGGCTCGGTGACCGAAAAGCTCTACTTTTACATCGCGGAATACGATGCAGGTGACAAGGTCAGCGCGGGCGGTGGCATAGAAGCAGAAGGCGAGGATATCGAAGTGCTGGAGATGCCGCTCGACGCCGCGCTTGCAGCCGTGGAAAGTGGCCTTATCGTGGATGGTAAAACCATCATGCTGCTGTATCACGTGGCGCTGAAGGGCATTTAAAGAGAGGGGATGTCGGCCTCCGCTGAAGCCGACATCGCTGAGATTATTTCTTCTTGTTCAGCATCGCCTGTAAATTGGCAAACGGGTTGTAGGTGGCTTCGCCGACATCTTTCTGCGCATCTTCACCCGCCACCACGGTGCTGCCGTACTGGTCCGCTTCGGTGTACTTTGAGTGCTCGTGGTCATGGCAAAACAGGCACAACAGCTCCCAGTTGCTGCCATCTTCCGGGTTATTGGTGTGATCGTGGTCGATATGGTGAACCGTCAGTTCGCGCAGGTTGGAATAGACAAATTCGCGCGAGCAGCGTCCGCAGACCCACGGATAGATTTTGAGGGCTTTCTCACGGTAGCCGCTTTCCAGCCGGGTGTAGTTTTTAGGGATCAGAGCCATGATGATGTTACCTGTTACAAAGCGATTATTTTACGTCAGTCCTTTCAATATATCTTATCCGGAAAAAAGATGCCCCTGACAAGTCAATGTGCTCTTTAGAGTTCGGTTACAAGTCTTTAAAAAGCACTTTTATTGGTGCTATTATAAAGGTGTCTACCCGGAGGAATATGATGCCCTACGAAATCCTGTCAAACATTGCAGCCAGTATCACTGACTTAAAAAAAGACCCAATGGGGACGGTTAAGTCAGGTGAGGGAGCGGCAATCGCCATTCTCAATCGCAACGAACCCGCGTTTTACTGTGTCCCGCCCTCTATGTACGCGTATCTGATGGAGCTGGTGGAAGATGCAGAACTCGGCCGACTGGTCGACGAACGTATGGCCGACCTGAGCCAGGCGGTGGAGGTCAATCTGGATGACTTATAAGCTCAAGTTTATCCCTGTCGCCAAAAAGGAGTGGGATAAGCTGGGGCACGTTGTCCGGGACCAGTTTAAGAAGAAGTTAGCCGAGCGCCTGGAAAACCCGCGTGTACCGGCCGACCAGCTCCATGGGCGTAAAGATCAGTACAAAATCAAGCTGCGCAAATTAGGCTACCGTCTGGTCTATCTGGTTGAAGACGACACGATCACGGTGTTTGTACTGGGCGTCGGTAAACGCAATAACAACGATGTGTACGACATCACCGCAAACCGAATTCTTTGATGATGATGAAGTCAGCCGCCTGTTCTCACCCGATCTTAAGATAGAAATCGAGGCGCTATTCGCGCTCTGATGGCTTTACGCCGGACTGCACCCATCGTCCGGCTGCGTATCCTATACTTCAAAAACTGCACATCGCGGGGTGATATCCTTTAAAGAGGAACAATCATAATTGCCAATGCTATCCGCTTGATTCTGACAAATATTCCGCTGGTCATGTTTATTCTCGCCTCCCTTATTCCCTTACTCAGTCATCGACAATCAGGTCGCTACGCCGAGCGTTATTTATCCTGGCTTCTGTTGCTCTCCATCGGGGTCGCGTCCCTGTGGGCGGGTCTTTACCATACGCTTTCGCCGCAAACCGCTGCGGCATTCATTGGTTGGCAAAGTAGCCCCTTCCAGTTCGAAATGGGCATGGCCGATATAGCGTTAGGCGTGGTAGCCATCGTCTCTTTCTGGCGAGGCCTGGAATTCAAATTCGCGGTGGTGCTGTGGGTGGTCATTGAATTTGCTGGCCTGGTGTACGGGCATTTCCACCAGCTTGCCACCACTGGCGATCATCAGGCAGGCAATGCCGGGATTTTACTCGGCCTGACGATTATCCATGTTGTTCTGCTCCCCCTGCTGTGGATCCTGGCCCGCAGGGCTGCGGGCCAACGGTATTAATCTGATTCATGGCTAAGCTGCGCCAGTGAAGGCGACACGCGCGTCAGCCACCAGAAAACCAGCGCCAGCAGGCTGACCGCCGCACCCAGCAGGCACACGCCGTGCCAGCCCAGATGGGCATAGGTGACGGTGGTGCCAATCGCCCCCAGCCCACTGCCGAGAGCATAAAACAGCATATACAGGCCGACCAGCCGACTGTGCGCTTCCGGCCGGGTACGGAATATCAGGCTCTGATTGGTGACGTGCAGCGCCTGGCCCCCCAGATCCAGCAGCACGATGCCGATCACCAGCGCCCACAGCGAGGTTTCCATTAGCGACAGCGGCCACCAGGCCAGCAGCAGCAGCGTCAGCGCCAGCGCGCTGGTGAGCTGGGCGTGGCCGCCATCGGCCCACTGCCCGGCACGCGCGGCGGCCAACGCGCCAACCACGCCAACCAGCCCGAAGGTGCCAATTAGAGTGTGCGAGAAGCTGTAAGGCGGGGCGCTCAGGGGCAGCGTCAACGCGCTCCAGAAAATATTAAAGGCGGCAAACATCAGCAGCGCCAGGGTGCCGCGCACCTGCAGCACCTTTTCCTCGCGCAGTAGCGTCAACATGGAGCCCAGCAGGCGCGAATAGCTCAGCCCGTGGGAGGCCGGGGGCAGGGCGGGCAACCGTCGCCACAGTGGGATCGCAACGAGCAGCATTAGCATCGCCGCACCGAAATAGACTCCGCGCCAGCCCGCCAGGTCGCTGATCCCCCCGGCAAAGACCCTCGCCAGCAGCAACCCGATAAAGACCCCGCTTTGCGCCGTACCCACCACGCGACCCTGTTCATGCGGGGCGGCGGCGCTGGCCGCATAGGCGATCAGCCCCTGGGTCATCGCCGTGCCGAGCAGGCCGACGGCGAGCATGCCCGCCAGCAGCGCCGGAGCGGACTGCGCCATCCCCACAGCGACCAGCGCGACCATTAGCCCCAGCAGCTGCAGTGCCATCAGGCGGCGGCGATCCACCCGGTCGCCCAGCGGCACCAGAAACAATAGCGCCAGCGCGCAGCCGGTCTGGGTGGCGGTGATCACCCCGCCCACCGCCGCATGGCTGATGGCGAAATCCCGCGCCAGGGCGTCCAGCAGCGGTTGGGCGTAATAGACATTGGCCACGCTCAGGCCGCTGGCGATGGCGAACAGCCACACCAGGCTGGGTGACATATTTTGTCCCGAGGGTGATGCAAGAGAGGCTTTCATGATGTCGGTGCCGTCCAATCTGGTTGCAAAAAGAAACTGATTGAATGCTAGGTCAGCTAGTTTTAAAATGCAACCAGACACTCGGCCTTTTTTCAGCAGGAGACGCCATGCCGCCCCGTAAACCCTTGAGCAATCAACCCTGTCCCGTGGCGCGAACCGTGGATCTGATTGGCGATCGCTGGTCGCTGCTGATCGTGCGCGATGCCTTTGACGGCATACGCCGGTTTGGTGATTTCCAGCGCAGTCTGGGAATGGCGAAAAACATCCTCACCGACAGGCTCAACACGCTGGTTGAGGCGGGGATCCTCATTCGACAGGACGCCTCGGACGGCACGGCGTATCAGGAATATGTCCTGACCCCGCAGGGTGAAAGTCTGTTTACGGTGGTGGTGGCGCTACGTCAGTGGGGCGAACAGCACCTGTTCGCACCCGGCGAGCGCCATTCGGTGCTGATCGACAAGCGCACCGGCAAAGCGGTGCCGCCGCTGGTGCTGCAGGTATTACCTGCCGCCACCGAAGTGCAGAAAGTTACCCCCGGTGAGTAACGTTTTTATTACCGCACTTTTGCAGAACATTCACCGGTGAAAGGCAATTGGATCACATACCTGAATGCTGCATAAACGGTTGTTATTCAGGGGCTGAATATGTTCAGGAGGGATATCGCCTTTAGCGCAGAGGGAATAGTATCTGCTCCTGGTTACTCCCTATAAAAAAGGCATATATGAAAAAGTTAATGATTGCAGTGGTTGCTGCCGTGGCCCTGTCGGGTTGTGCGCAACAGACCTTTAAAGTGAATAATGGCATTGTTGAAAAACCGACTCAGGAAACGCGCCACTCGTTCTTCGTGAACGGTATCGGTCAGTCCAAAACGATTGATGCAGCTCAGGTGTGCGGCGGTGCAGACAAAGTGGTGCGTACCGAAGTGCAGGAAGCCGGCACTGACGTTCTGTTCCGCATCATCACCCTGGGGATCTACACCCCGCGTGAAGCGCGCGTTTACTGCGCGAAATAAGCGTAATGGCAGGTATCGCACGATGCCTGCTTTGCTTTTTCAGAACGGGCTGGCATGGCGGGCGGTAATTTTCTCTCCGCTGACGGGATGCACAAAATGCAGCTCGCTGGCGTGCAGCATCAGCCGGGGCGTATCTTCGGTGCCGGGTGGCAGCAGGCCGCCGTACAGATCGCAGCCCAGAATAGGGTGGCCGAGCTGCTGGCAGTGAATGCGCAGCTGGTGGGTGCGCCCGGTCTCTGGGGTCAGTTCTACCCGCGTCAGCGGGCCTTCTTGTGCGCGATCCAGGCGCTCAATCACCCGATAGCGGGAGCGGGCCGGCTTGCCGGTAATCGCGCATATCGACATCAGCGGGAACAGGGCCGGATCTTTGGCAATGGCCGCGTCAATCACCCCTTCGTCCTTCTCCAGATGCCCGCACAGCAGGGCGCTGTACACCTTGCTCACCGTGCGCTGGCTGAACTGCTGGCATAGCGCGGCATTGATTGGCTTATTACGCGCAATCACCATCAGCCCGGAAGTGCCAAAATCCAGACGATGGACTAGCGTGCAGCCGGGGAAAATCTGCACCAGCCGATGGTGCACTGAATCGAGGTTTTGCGGATTTTTGCCCGACAGGCTGAGCAGCCCGGCGGGTTTGTTAATCAGCACCAGGTGCTCGTCCTGATACAGCGTCTCGATCTGCGCGTGGCACGGCGGGGCAATAAAATGATCAACAATCGTAGACATCAGGCAGCCCGCAGGAAGAGTGGACGCGGATAATACCCAATTTCCCGCCGACTGGCGAATCAGGCTGCCAGCCAGCGCTGACCCGCTGCTTTCATATTGCTCTCAAGCTCGCTGCCCCGGGTGGCGAAGACGCGCCCAAGCGGGAAGCCGCTCTGCTCCAGCAAATACGCCAGCGTGGCATATTCACGGGGATACTTCGCCACGACGTTCCGATCAATCTCCACCGGACCCAGCGGGAAGGTAAATGTCCCCATGTCGTACACGCTCTGACGACGAAACAGCTTCCAAACTCCGTCTCTTTTCTCGGCCAGATCATAAAAACGATTGTGGCATTCACAGCCGATATTCAGGGTGACGTTCTCGGCGATGATAATGGCGTTGGTTTCCAGGATCGCTTTGTCACCGCGGGCATTGAAAGTCACCGCAGGGGAGGCAATCAGGTGTTTGGTGCGCAGATCCGAGGCGCCCATCCGCATTGAGCCCTCGACAAAATCGCTCCCCAGTCCCTCGAACCAGGTGATTTCAATGGTGCCATCCGGGTGGAACAGGTCACGTAGCTGCGCCCATTCGCCCAGATCCCGGTGCATCCAGCCATTCATCAGGTCATTGAGTTGTTCACGGTCGTTAAGTTGAATCGTCATTTCGCGGTCTCCGGTGAGCTAACGAGATGCAGTGTGCGACGTAAAAAAGCTAAAATGAAATATATAGATATTACCGATCAATCAATTTTAGTTATTGATAGGGAGCGGCATGGATTTACGTCACCTGCGCTACTTTTTAGCCGTGGCCGAAGAGGGCCACTTTGGCCGGGCCGCCGCGCGGCTGAACATTGTCCAGCCCGCACTCAGCATGCAGATCAAGGCGCTGGAAGAGGAGCTGGGCGGTGCGTTGTTTGTCCGTAGCAGTCGTCGGGTCGAGCTGACCGATGCCGGGGTATTGCTGCAAATTGAAGCCCGACGGACGCTGGAGCAGGCCGAGCATACCCGGCTGACCGTCGAACGCGCCTTGCGGGGTGAGACGGGCCGGGTGCGGGTGGGGTTTGCCGGTAATGCCATCTTCAGCGGCAAACTGACCGCCGACCTGCGCCGGTTTCACCAGCGCTATCCCGATGCCGAGCTGACGATCGATGAAGTCGGCCCGCAGGAGCAGGTCGAGGCGATCCTTGCCGGGCATCTGGATATTGGTTACACCCCGGCGCACAGCAATACAGTGGGCCCGGATCTGGCGGTCAGGCGGATTGGTGACTGGGAGATGCTGGTCGCCCTGCCAGAGGATCATGCCCTGGTCGCCCATGACTGCTTAACCATCGCTATGCTTGCCGGGCAACCGCTGGTGCTGTATGAGGCCCACGACGTGCATGAGCATCTGGTTATGCTGCTCACGCAGAAGCTTGGCTCGCGATGTCATATCGCCTGGCGCGCCCACAGCACGCTGAGTACACTGGCGATTGCGGCCACCGGGCTGGGGCTGGCACTGGTCCCGGCACCGTTGCAGCAGGTCCATATTCCCGGTCTGGTGTATCGCCCGCTAAAAGAAGCGGATTTAACCGCCAATCTGGTGCTGATTAGTCGGGCGCAGGAGGCCAGCGCAAGCGTAAAAGCGTATCTTGAGCTGGTTATTGGGCCGGTTTATTGAGAAGGTCAGGGCTATTTCACCCAGATGAGGCATCAGTCATGATGACATTACGTTCCCTGCATGAGGATGAATATCCTGCTTATCTTGCGTACTTTATTCCTGATTACGCAGATGAGATCGCAGCAAATTACCGGCTTCCTCACAGCGAAGCCATCGCAAGGGCGAAACAGGAGACAGCGGACCTGCTGCCCCAAGGGGCCAATACGCCCGGGCAGGTGTTGCTGTGTCTGATTCACGATGACAGGCATGTGGGCTATCTGTGGTACAAGCCGGATACCGCCGCGCGCGCTGCGTTTATTTATGATTTCCACATCCTGAAAGCGTACCAGGGGCAGGGGTTGGGAAAACAGGCGCTCCACGCTTTAGAGCAGGATTTGCGGCAAAACGGCTTTGAACAGATCAAACTCCGCGTTGCCGGGGATAACGCCCGCGCCCGATCGCTTTACGAGACCAGCGGCTTTGGGGTGACGGGCGTCAATATGAGCAAGACGATTACGCCGTGAAGGCGTGATGCCTACCTTTTCAGGGAGTAATGGCCGGACGCGTTTCTGTTCCCTTTGATTAGCACCCATAATTATCCGCTCAGTCTGGCTTAGTCATCGTAGGGGAATGTGAATGCGTCAATTGTCTGTACTCTGTTCGCTCTTACTGCTCAGCGGATGCGTCGTCAGCTCGCCGCAAAAATCGCAATACCAGGCGGAATACCCTAACCGGCAGGATATTCGCAGCCACAGCCTGTACCGGTTTGTGACCACACCGCTGAAACCGGGCGGGGATGAGTACAAGGGGACTGATGACTTAGCCCTGCTGTTCTATGTCAGCAGTAAAAACGCGGCTACGGTGGAGTTACGCTTCAACTATCCGGCAAAAACATTGCAGGCCACATCGCTGGATGCGCAAAACAACGCGCTGAGCCAGCAAACCTGGGCCCTGCTCGATGAGTCAGCGGCCAAACCCACCGATTCGAATAGCCGTCACTTCTGGCTGACCAAAGACGGCGTGCTAAGAACCCAATATAAAAACTGCACCCCGGATATGAGCGTCGGCTGTCGCTGGGTGGATCGAGAGATGTTTATTACCCGCAGCGGGGATATGGCGGTGCAGTACGCCGAAGGCAGCGCGGGGATGGCGTTCCTGGTGATTCCTTTTTATGGTTCGCAGAAATACCTGGGGATATTCCCGAAGGTTGCCGGGACATAATCCCGCGCCAGACGGTTCCCTCTCCCTGAATGGAGAGGGAGAAAACCGTTACCGCTCCCTTAATGCCTCTTTGGCCCGGTTAAACGGCTTGATCATATAATCCAGCACCGACTTCTCGCCGGTCTTGATATCCACCGTCGCAATCATCCCCGGCACAATCGAAAAATGCCTGCCCGCTTTATTCACCAGATAATCCTGGCCGGTGCGGATAAACACCCGGTAATAGAACACTTCCGGCTTAGCCTCGTCCTGAATAGTGTCCGGCGAGATGGTCTCCACCACGCCGTCCAGCCCGCCGTAGATGGCGTAATCGTAGGCGGTGATTTTCACCAGCGCTTTCTGCTCCGGGTGGATAAAGGCAATGTCGCGCGGGGACAGGCGGGTTTCAATCAGCAGGTGGTCGTCCACCGGCACAATCTCCATCAGCTCCCCGTTCGGCGGGATGACGCCGCCGATGGTAGTCACCTTGATGTTCTTCACAATCCCGCGCACCGGGGAGGTCACCGTCAGACGGGTTACTGAGTCTTCACGCCCCTTCAGGATCGCCGAGAGCATGTCCACTTCGGCATTCGATTTGGACAGCGCCTCGCGCGCCTGCACGTAATACTGCGAGCGTAAGTCGGTGAGGCGCAGTTCAAGGTCGCTTTTCTGCCGCTGCAGGCGCAGGGCTTCTACGTGGCTGGCGGCACCGGTTTTCACCAGCCGCTGGGTGATCCCCAGCTCCGCATTCACCAGATCCAGCGCCTGACGCAGTTCGCGCTGGGAGTCCTCAAGCTGCTCACGACGGGATTTATACAACCGGGTTTCGGCGGCGATCAGATCGGTCCATTTCGCCAGCGAGGTCGGGAAGGCGAGAGGCTGATCGTTCACTTCGGCATGCAGACGGGCGCTGGAGGCGAGCGAGGCGCGATAGCGGGCCGCGCTTTCCCCCACGTTCGATTCCGAGCGGGTCGGGTCGAGACGCGCCAGCACCTGCCCGGCGTTGACCTGATCCCCTTCGTGGACTTTCAGCTCGGCGAGGATCCCCCCGTCGAGCGACTGCAGCACCTGCTCGCGGGAGCTGGGGATCACCTTCCCGGTCCCGGTCGAGACTTCGTCCAGAATGCCGTACCACGCCCACACCCCGGCGATGATAAACAGCAGCAGGGTGTAGACCACAATCCGTCGCGCACCGCTGTAGCCGGTCTCGGTATCCAGCGAATTGTCCAGGTCGTCCATCGCGGCGGCATCATGCTGATTGGTTTTCATTTTTCCACTCCCGTCCATTCGCCTGCTGTTGCGCCATCCGGCTGTTGTTCAGCGCCTGCGCCTTCGGCGCATCCATCACCAGCATCCCCTCTTTCAGCACCACCACCCGTTCGACCAGCTCCAGCATCGGCACCCGGTGGGTGGCGACAATCAGCGTCCGGTTGCCCAGCCACTGGCCGAGACGCTGGATAAATTCGCGCTCGGTGTGTTCATCCAGTGAGGCGGTGGGTTCATCCAGCAGGACGATATTCGGATCGCGCAGGAACATGCGTGCCAGCAAAATCGACTGGCGCTGGCCGCCGGAGAGTCCGACGCCGTTCTCCATGATCGGGTGATCCAGCCCCTTCGCCAGCTTCTGCACAAAACTCGCCGCGCCGCACATTTCCAGCACGGCAAAGATTTCCTCGTCGGTGGCGCGCGGCATCCCGAGGGTGATGTTCTCGCGCAGGGTGCCGTAAAACAGCCGCGCGTTCTGGCTCATCAGGCCCACGTTGCGGCGCACGTCCGCCATGTCGAGATGCGGCAGGCTCAGGCCGTCGAGACGCAGTTCGCCTCCGGTCAGATCCATCCCGCCCACCATCGCCTGCAGCAGGGTCGATTTGCCCGCGCCGTTGCGGCCCAGCAGGGCGACACGCTCGCCGGGCTTGATCTCCAGCCGGTTGATGCGCAGGGCCGGGTTCTGCACGTCGCCCGCGTAGGCAAACTGCGCCTGCTCAAACAGATAGTGGCCGCGCAGCACGTCCCGGCGGATCGGCGTCTCTTCCCGCTGGTTCTCGGTCGGGAGCTGCATAATGTTGTCCAGCCCCTCTTTGGCGGCCTTCACCTGCTGCCAGCGCGCCAGCACGCCGCAGAGGGTCGCCATCGGGGCGATCATCCTTGAGGCCAGCATCGAGGCGGCCACCACCGCACCGGTGGTCATCTCGCCTTCGATCACCATCGGCGCACCCACCACGATCACCGCGGCGTACACCAGGCTCTGAATAGTCATCCCCCAGCTGATTAAGCCCTGGGTCAGCTCGCGGGTCTTCAGGCCCGACTCGGCGGTGATCTGAATGTAGCTGTTCCACTGCTGCAGAAAACGGTTCTCCGCCTGCATCAGCTTAATGTCCTCCAGCCCCTGCACGCTCTCGACCAGCACCGCGTTGCGCAGGGTTGATTCATGGGCTGACTGCTTCGCCAGCACCGCCAGCTTTTTCTGCAGCAGCAGGCCCGGCAGCACCATCAGCACCGCAGCCACCGGGGCGATCCACGCCAGTGACGGGGCAATGATCGCCAGCACCACCACGAACAGGAAGAAGAAGGGCAGGTCGACGATGGTGGAGATGGTGGACGAGGTGACCATCTCGCGGATCTGCTCCAGCTCGCGCAGCTGGGAAATAAAGCTGCCGGTGGAGCGCGGCACCGCGCTGTTGCGCAGACGCAGGGCATGGCCGAAGACCCTGTCCGAGACGCGCAGGTCGGCGCGTTTACCCAGCAAATCCATAATATGGCAGCGGGCGAGGCGCAGGATAAAGCCAAACAGGGTGGCGATCAGCACGCCAATGGTCAGCACGTACAGCGTAGGGTAGGACTGGGCGGGGATCACCCGGTCATACACCTGCATCGAGAACAGAATCCCGGCCAGCGACAGCAGGTTGATGAACAGCGCCGCCAGCATCACCCAGCCGTACGGGCGCAGATCGCGCATCACCAGCCGGTACAGCCAGTCCGGGCGGTATTTGGAAATATAGGCATCAACGCGGCTGTCTTTCAGCGCCGCCAGCGGGCGCAGGGCCACCACCTGATGAATGGCGGGCAGCAGCCCCGCCAGCGAGATGCGGTTGGTCTGGGCCTTGTCGTCAAAGAAGCAGACGTCGAGGGTGTCTTCCCCGTCGAAGTGCTCAATTACCCCGATTTTGCCGTCGTTAAGTTCCACCACCACCGGCAGCCGCCAGCTGTTGATCGCCTCCTGGCCGTTGTTCAGCACCCTGAACGACAGTCCGGCATCGCGGGCCAGCCCGGTCAGCGCCGGGATTTTGGTTTTGCCCTGCAGCCAGGGGGCGCTGGCGACCAGCGCCCCGGGGGAGCAGGCCACACGGTAACGGGTGGCGACATAGCCAAACGCCTGGGCCCAGTGCTCCAGCGCCTCTTGCGTCAGTGCGTCCTCCTGCAGGATATCGTCTCGCATCATGGCTGGATCTCCACGGACTGAATGGTGCGGTTCTCAAGGTCGAAAGCGTTACGCAGGCGGCCGGTGTTATACAGGCAGTTAAGCTGGAGCTGGTGCAGCTGTCCGGCGGTTTGCCACTGGGTAAAACGGGTCTGGAAGACCTCCTGCTCGGCGTTCAGCACGTCCAGCAGAGGGCGGGAACCGAGATCGAGATACTGCTGCTGATAGAGTTCCCGGGTGCGCTGGCTCAGCGTCTCCTGGCGGGACTGGATCTGCAGGGTGCTCATCAGGCTCATCACCTGGCTGCGGGACTCGAGCAGCTTCTGGCGCACGTCGAGCCGGGTGCGCTGAATGTTGGACTGGGCCGCCTCCACCGCGTGTCCGGCGGCGTTGCGCCGGGCGCTCAGGCCGCCGCCCTGGTAAATGGGCATCTGCACGTTCACCCCCACCGAGTACTGGGTTTTATCCAGCGTGTCGTGCCCGGCGTAGCGATTGTTCATGTAGTGGCGCACCTCTGGATCCAGCGAGACGGTCGGGGTCATCTGGGCGTTGGCGTAATCGAGGTTGGCCTGCGCGACACCCGCCTGCGCCCAGGAGGCTAACACCGCCGGCACCAGCCGATCGTCCGGTTCGCCCACCTCGCAGCTGCGGGCCAGTTTCTCCGGGAAGGCGTTGCTGACGTCATTCAGGTTGCTCCAGCCGAGGTTGCTCATCAGCGTGGCGCGGGCGCTGTCGAGGCTCGCCCGATACTGCATCAGCTGCGAGCGCGCCCCTTCGATACGGGCGTCGGTCTGCACCACGTCGGAAAGCGAGGTGGCCCCTTCATCGTTGCGCTGGCGGGTCAGGGTGCCGATTTTACTTAACGCCGCCAGCTGTTCTTCGGCGGTATCGACCATCTGCTGCCCTGTCTGCACCTGCACCATTGCGGTGGCGGTATCCAGCGCAATGGTGTCGATACTCACCAGCACGTTGGCCTGCTGCTGGGCCACGCCGGCGTTTTCGGCGCGCACCTGGCTTGCCACCTTGCCAAAGTCATACAGCATCTGCGACAGAGAGAGCACCACCGAGGGGGTAAAGCCGGTATCACTGGAGGAGTTGCTGTAGCGGTTGTCTATTCCGGCGCTGATCTGCGGATAGTATTTTGATTTGGCGACGTCGACCTGTTGGATCTGTTCGTAGAGTTTTCCCACCGCTTCGCGAATGGTCGGGTGCCAGTTAACGGCACGGGTGACGGCATCGCTCAGGGTCAGGGTGCCGGGCGCGGCCTGGTTTGTCGGCAGGGCGACGCGTCCGTTCAAAGAGGGGAGTTCCTGGTCTTCGCTCAGTTGACCAAAGTTAATTACCGCGGGTGAATCTGCGGCCAGAACCTGCATGGAAAACAGGCAGCACCCAAGCCACCAGCAAGGCACTTTATTCATAGATTATCCCTAACAAAACGTAACAACTTTATAATGTTAAGCCCGGGCGACGTGCGCCCGGGGCTTATTATGGGCATTAGCTGGTAATAATATGATTCTGGTTGACCAGTTCGTCGTAGGTGGTCTGAACGCCATCCAATGTGACAAGTGTAGTATTGGTGTAAGTATTTGCTACACCGTCTCGGTCGATAGCGATCACGGTATTGCCATTAGTGTTGGTGACGTGCAGATAGTTACCCAGCGTAGCGGCTTGTCCGTTCCAGCCCACCAGCAGATCGCTGATGTCAATCTTGTCTCCTTGTGTGAGTGAGAAGTTGGTCCAGTGGTCGTTGCCGCCGTTACCCGCCGTCCCGTTGCCTGCCGTGTTGTTGAGCACCTCGTAAATCAGGGTATCGCCATAGGCGCTGCCGGTGAAGGTATCGCTGTGCTCGGTACTGGTGATTTTCGGCGCCATGTTGATGGTCAGCGTGGCGGTATCGGTCTGGCCGTTATCTCCCGTCAGTTTGTAGGTGAAGGTCTCTTTGCTGGTCATTGAGGCCAGTGAAACGCCGCTGTTCAGGGTGTAGGTGTAGGCCCCGTCAACACCGATTTTCAGCGTGCCGTAATGCCCCTGAATGGTCGCCGTGGCGTTGGCGGTGGTATACGGATCCAGGGTGGTGACGGTGTTGTCGAAGCCGGTGATGCTCAGGCGGCTGTCGACCGAATGCAGCTGGTCCGCGACCCCCTGCGAGTCAGTGCCGTCGTAGATATTGCCCGCGACGGTGTGCCCGGCGGTGGTGAGCTCATTGTTGAGGTACAGGGTCGTACCGGTAATGTAAGGGGTGATGGTGATCGCGCCTAACCCCAGCGGCCCCATGGAGCCGGTAAAGCTCAGGGTGTAGGTCCCGGCATCGAGATCCAGCCCGGTCAAGTTAACGGAACCCGCAGAGCCCAGCAGCAGGTTGCCAGGGAAGACGCCGGACCGGGTCACGCCGGGTCCCGTGATGGTCCAGTTCACGCTCAGGCCACCCAGCGCCAGCACTGAGGTGATATTGAAGTGGAGTACGACGTCGTGCAGCGCCGTGTTGGCTCCTACCACAAATTCGCCGCTGGCTCGGGCCGAGGTGGTCGAGGCCAGCAGGGCGGCATTCCACGTCACCGTACCCACTGACGTATCGCTATAAGGTGCCACCTGCGGCGTGACATCCACGCTCATCGCCTGGCTGATGTCGTTGACCGCATCCAGCGCCTGCGGCGTTGGGGTGATGTTGAGCGAGGCGGTGTCCTTATCCCCGTTCGGCGCGGTTACGGTATAGATAAAGCTGTCCGGGGTGCTGACATGGTCGGCACCGACGCCCGCCCGCAGGGTATAGGTGTATTCCCCCTGGGCGTTAATCAGCAGCGTACCGTACAGTCCGTCGATGCGGGTGTTGCCGGTAGCCGCCACGTCCACGCCGTTCACCTGGGTGACCAGCGTGCCGGCTGGCACGATGTCATCGGTCAGCACGTTGCCGTCGGTCGCCGCCGTGGTGCTGGAGACGGTATAGACATGGTCCTCCAGTACGTTGAGCGTGTAACCGGTCAGGGCGGTGATCCCCGAAACCGTGTTCAGCAGGAACATGTAGTCCCCCGCCGCCAGGGTCAGGGTCAGCTTGCCTGACGTGCCGCCCAGCAGCGGTGCACGCAGCCAGCCTGCCTCGGTGCGCATCCGCTCGTAGCTCTGGGTCGCCGGGTTGAACTTGTAGATATACAGGTCAAACACCGATGCCAGCGCCACGCCGCCGACGGTGGACTGGATGGTCATGGTGCGGGTGGTGCCTTCCGCCACGCTGTACTTCATGGTCTCGCTGCGATCGTCCAGCAGGTTGAGGTTCAGCACGTTGCCCAGATTCACCGCCACCACGCTAAAGCCGCTCTGGCTCGAGGTGCCGTTGTCGATGGCCTGCACGGTGGTGTTGAAGGTCAGGGCGTCGGTGTCGTCAATCGCCGTGACGCTGTTGGTCACCGTGTTCGCCCCCAGCGAAATCACCAGCCGCGCGCTGTCCGAGGCATTGCCGCCCGCAATGTTGTAGGTGAAGGTTTCGGTCCGGCCCAGCACCGAGGCGCTGGTGTTGGTCAGGGTGTAGGTGTAGCTCCCGTCAGCGTGCAGATTCAGGGTGCCGTACAGCCCGTTGATGGTGGTGCCCGCCGGGCCCTGTACCACGTTCACCGTCACGTTGTTGGCGTTGGTGATGCTGGTGACCAGGGTGCCGTTAGGCGCACTGTCGCTGCCGCTGGTCGGGTCGGTGTCGGTGATGACGTTGCCCTGTTTCACCAGCGCCCCGGTGAGGACGCCCGCGGTGGTCTGGGTGACGTCCACGTCGAGGCTGGTGTACGACCCGGTCGCCAGCAGGTTGCTGTTGTAACTCAGCACCCGATACTGCCCGCCTGGCACACCAGACAGGTTCAGCGTCACGCCGCTGGCCCCCAGCGTCAGCAGATTGGCAAACTGCGGCAGACCGGTATCCACTTCGGTGGTCCAGGTGGTGCCGTTCCAGCGCTGAACTATCACCTCCAGAGTGTTGAGCAGTGACAGCACAATCCCCGTTGCGCTGGCGTTGATCTGCATATCGGCGCTGCCGCCGTCCGGCACGCTGAAGGTGACCTGGGCGGAGTTATCCCCCAGCAGCGACAGCACGTTCCCCACGCCGCCGACCAGCTGGACGCCAAAGTCGCTGTACTGGGCGGTGCTGGTGGTGGCGGTGGTGGTCAGCGCCAGCTCCACCACATTATCGCTGGCAGACAGCGGCAGATTCGGAGCCACTATCGTTCCCGGCGCGGAGGTGTTACCCGCCGCATCGGTGGCCGACACCCGCACCCGCTCCCCTTCAGACTGCTTGTCGAGGAAGGTGTAGCTCCAGCCCCCCTGGGCGTTGGCGGTGGTGGTGACCACGCTGTTATCGCTCAGCAGCAGGGTGACGGTGCTGTTGGCTTCGGCGGTGCCGCTCAGGACACTGCCGTCGGCGTTAAAGGTTCCGACCGGCGTGCCCGGCGCCACGGTATCGACAATCACCGTGCTGAGCGGGACTGGCGTACTGGTGCCGACCGCATTGCCCGCGGTGGCGGTAAAGGCGTGCGGGCCGTTCGCCAGCGGCGTGGTCGGCGTATAAGTCCAGACCCCGGCGCTGTTGGTGGTGACGGTCGCCAGCAGGGTGGTGTTGTCATACAGGGTGATGGTGGAGAACGGCTGCGCGGTCCCGGTCAGGGTTGGCGTGGTGTCATCCGTGCTCTGCCCGCTGGTCAGCAGGCCAATGATGCTGCCGACGTTATCGCTGACGCTGGTGATCACCGGTGGGGTTGGCACCAGCGAGTACGGCATCGGCAGATCCACCGTCAGGCCAACGTTACCGGCTTTGTCGGTGGCATACACGTGCAGCAGCTCCGCGTTCACCTGCGGGGTGGAAAGGGTGATGCTGAAGCGTCCGCTGCCGTCTGCCGCGCCGCTGCCCAGCACGGTCACGCCGTCGGTGCCCAGAATGGTCACCGTGCTGCCCGCTTCGGCAGTGCCGTTGACCTGGCCGCCGCTGTTCAGCACCGTGAAGCCGCCCGGGGTCCCTGGGGCGATGGTGTCCACGGTAATGCTGGTGATTGGCGACGCCGGACCGGTGTTGCCCGCCGCATCGGTGGCGGTGGCGGTGAAGTTATGCACCCCGTCACTCAGCGCGATGGTGGTCTGCGGCAGAGTCCACTGGCCGGTTGGGCCTGCAGTGACCTGGCCGACCAGATTCGCGCCGTCGTAAATGCGCACTACCGCGTTAGCTTCGGCGGTGCCGTTGAGGGTTGGACGGGTGTCGTTGGTTGGGTTGCCGTTAATCACCGGGCCGGTAATTGAGCCGACGTCATCGACGATTGAAGTGATCACCGGAGCCGCTGGCGGTGTGGCATCGACGTTAATGGTAAAGCCGCTGGTCGCGCCGCTGACGTTGCCCACCGCGTCGGTGGCCGTCACCGTCAGGGTATGCAGCCCGTTGTCCAGCGCGGTGGTTGGGGTAAAGGTCCAGCTGTTATTGGCCGCCACCAGCGCGGTGCCCAGCAGGGTCGCGCCGTCGTAAATGCTCACCGTCGACCCCGCTTCCGCCGTGCCGTTGAGGGTCGGACGGGCATCGTTGGTCAACTGGCCGTTGGTAAGCTGCACCAGGGTACCTACATCATCGGTGACTGTGGCAAGCACCGGCACCGCTGGCGGCAGGGTATCTACCGTCAGGGTGAACGGCACGGACGGATCGCTGGCGTTGCCCGCCGCATCCGTCGCCACGGCGGTGAGGCTGTGCGAGGCATTACTTAGCGGGGTCGTCAGAGCGATCGACCAGGCGCCGCTGTCGTTCGCCGTGGCGGTGCCCAGCAGGGTGGTGCCTTCGAAGATCTGCACCGTCGCGTTTGGCTCACTTGTGCCCGTGAACACCGGCAGGGCGTCGTTGGTGCTCTGGCCAGTCGTCAGCGGTCCGGTAATGGTGCCTACGTCATCAAAGGCGAGGGCGATGGTTGGGGCGAGCGGTTTCAGGGTGTCGACAATCAGGGTGAAGCCCGCAGAGGCCTCGCTGAGGTTGCCCGCCGCATCACGGGTGCTGGCGGTAAAGGTATGGCTGCCGTTCGCCAGCGCCGTGCCCGGCACAAAGGTCCAGTCGCCTGAGCCGTTGGCCAGTACGGTGCCTGCCACCGCGCCGTTGTCGTAAATCACCACCGTGGCACCGGCATCCGCCTTACCGGACAAGCCCGGCGTGGCGTCGTCGGTGACCTGGCCGGAGACGGTGATCGTGGTCTGAATCGGGCCCACGTTATCGGCGGCCGACACAATTGTCGGCGCGGCTGGGGCGACGGTGTCGACCGTCAGAGTAAAGGTCCCGCCCGTCGGACCGGTATTGCCTGCGGTGTCGGTGGCGTTAAAGGTAAGGGTGCGCAGGCCGTCGGCCAGCGGATCGGTTGGGGTGAAGGTCCAGCTCCCGGCGGCATTCACCACCGCGCTGCCAATCTCTGTGCCGTCGTTGAAGATGCGCACCGTGGCCCCCACTTCACCGCTGCCGGTGAAGGTCGGACGGGCGTCGTTGGTCACATCCCCGCTGGCCAGCGTCCCGGTAAGGGTGCCCACATCGTCGACCACGGTGAGGACGGTCGGCGTCAACGGTGCCACGGTATCGACAATAATCGGGAAGGCCGGAGAGGTGCCCGACAGGTTGCCTGCCGCGTCGGTGGCGCTGACGCGCAGATCGTGCGCCCCTTCGGCCAGGTTAACGGTTGGAGTAAAGCTCCAGCTCCCGGTTTCACCGACCACCACCGTGCCGATCTCGTTGCCGTTATCCAGAATATGGATGGTCGAGCCCGCTACGCCGGTCCCGGTCAGTTCCGGACGGGCATCGTTGGTGATCTGCCCGCTGACCAGCAATCCGGTGCTGCCCGCGACGTCGTCGTTGATGCTGACAATCACCGGAGTGGCTGGCGGGGTCATGTCCACTGTCAGGCTGTAGGCGCCGGAGGCTGGGCTAACGTTGCCCGCCGGGTCGGTGGCGATGGCGGTGAAGGTGTGAGTGCCTTCCGCCAGCACCACGGTTGGGGTAAAGCTCCAGGCCCCGGTTCCACTGGCGGTCACGGTGCCCAGCAGTTTTGTGCCTTCATAGATGGCCACGCTGCTGTTGGCTTCGGCGGTGCCGGACAGGGTCGGGGTGTTGTCATTGGTGCTACCGCCGCTGGTAACGTTGCCGGTGACCGGCCCGACGTTATCGTCCGCGCCGGTAATGACCGGTGCCAGAGAGACGGTATCCACCACCAGCGAGAACGACGGCGAGCGCAGGCTCTCGTTCCCGGCCGGATCGGTGGCGCTGAGGGTCAGGGTGTAGGTGCCATCGGTCAGCGGCTGGGTTGGGGTATAGCTCCAGGCCCCGGTAGTGCCCACCGGAACGCTGGCGAGCAGGGTGTCACCGGAGTAGATGTTGATCGTATCCCCCGGCGTGGCCGTGCCGTTCAGGGTTGGCAGCGGGTCGTTGGTCGGTGTACCGCTGGTCACCGAACCGCTGACCGTGCCCACGTCGTCCACCACGCTGCCAAAGGCCGGGGCCGCTGGCGGGGTCAGGTCGATGGTGACCGTCGCCCCAGGCGACTGGCCGCTGGTCTGGCCGCCAACGGTGGCGGTGGCGGTAAAGCTGTGGCTGGTTTCACTCAGCGCGCCGCCCACCGGGAAGGTCCATGCCCCGGTGGTGGCATCAGCGGTGACGGTACCCAGCGGCGTGGTGCTGCCGTCCAGATACAGAGTCACCAGGCTGCCCGGGATCGCCGTCCCGCTGAGGGTTGGCGTGGCGTCGTTGGAGCTGAGGCCTTTCACGTTGGTGGCGGCATTGCCCACGTCATCAAAAATGGCGTCGATGGTGGGTACTGCAGGCAGAGCCGGGGTTGATGGCACGTTGAAGCTCGACGGTTCGCTGGCGTTACCCGCCACGTCGCTCGCCGTGACGCTCAGCGTCACCGCATCGCTTTGCGGCGGCGTCAGGGCGACGGAGAACTGCCCCGTACCGTTAGTCACGCCGGTGCCCAGCACGTCGCCGTTCGGGGCGCGCACCGTAATGGTGGAGCCCGGCTCGGCGGTACCGTTGAGCGGCGTACCACCCGACACGATGTTGGTGACCGTCGGCGCATCCGGTGCCAGCGTATCGACGATCACGCTGACCGGGGCGCTGTTGCTGGTGTTGCCCGCCGCATCGGCGGCCTGCGCGGTGACGGTGTGCGTGGTATTGCTCAGCACGGTGCCGTCAGGCAGGGTCAGCGTCCATTGCCCCTGGCCGTTGGCCTGTACCACGCCCTGATCGTTGCCGTCGATAAAGACCCGCACGAAACTGTTCGGATCGCTGGTGCCGCTGATGACAGGCGTGCCGCTGTTGGTGTAGAGGTTACCGTTCGCCAGGGTGCTGTCGGAGATGGCGAGGATCTGCGGGATAGCCGGTGGGACGGTATCGACGATAAAGGCAAAGTCGCTCCCCGCCTCGCTGACGTTACCCGCCGCGTCCATCGCTGCCACGGTCAGGTTGACCGGGCCGTCTTTGAGCGCGCTGGTGGTAATGGTCCATTCGCCGTCAACCACCAGCCCGCGTCCCACTTCGACGCCGTTACTGTAGAGGATCACCGTGGTGCCGCTCTCGCCGGTACCGCTGATCGCCGGCGTGCTGTCATTGGTGCTGCTGCCGGCGGCGATGTTGCCGATGCCCGGCGCCGTGTTGTCATCGGCGCTGACGATCACAGGAATGTCCGGCACGATGCTGTCGACGGTGACGGTCAGGCTGTCAGAGACCCGCGAGGTATTGCCCGCCGGATCGGTGGCGGTGGTGGTGAAGGTATGCTCGCCCTCGCTCAGTGGGGTTTCGGAACGCCAGGTCCAGTTGCCGTTGATGTCGACCACCACTTCGCCCACCTGGACGTTGCCATTCTCCAGCGTGTTGTCGAAGATGGCGATCACGTCATCCGGGGTGCCGGTGCCGCTCAGCACCGGACGGGTGTCGTTGGTAGCCCCGTTATTGTCGATTGGCCCGGTGATGTCGCTGACGTTATCGGTCAGCAGCGGCAGATCCGGTGCGTCAGGCGCGTCGGTGTCAATGGTGATCACCACCGGCTGCGACGGGGCGCTCTCGTTGCCTGCGCCGTCTGTGTAGGTGACGGTTAAGCTGAGGGTGTAAGTGCCCGGCTCCAGCGCCGGGTCTGGCGTCCAGCTCCAGCCCCCACCCGGCTGGATGGTGGTTTCGCCAATTTTGTCCACGCCGTCATAAATCGAGACGATATCCCCGGCGGTCCCGCTGCCGGTGAGGGTCGGGCTGGTGTCGCGGGTGCTGCTCCCGGACGGCAGGGTCGCGCCCGGATCGCCATCCGGGTTGACGCTGACCGTCGGTACCGCCGGGGTCAGCGGTGCCACGGTATCCACCACCAGGTTAAAGGTGAGTGAGGTGCCGACGTTGCCCGCGCTATCGGTGACCGTTGCGGTCAGAGCGTGCGTGCCGTTACCGAGCGGGGTCACCAGGGCTAAATTCCACGCGCCCAGGGCATCGGTGTTGGCGATGCCCAGCAGGGTAGTGCCGTCATAAATGCTGATCTGTGCATTGGCCGGACCGGTGCCGTGCAGCACCGGACGGGTTTCGTCGGTCGCCACACCGCTGGTGACATCCTCCTGGATGCTGCCGGTATTGTCCTCGGCGTAGGTGATGGTGGGGGCATCTGGCAGCACAGTATTGATGGTGACGTTAAAGGCGGCTGATTCGGCTCCGCTGTTCCCGGCGGTATCCGTTGCCACCACGGTGATGGCGTGCAGCCCGTCGTCAAGTGCCTCTTCTGGCGTAAAGGTCCATGCTCCGCCAGTGCCGACCAGCGCGGTGCCCACTTCTTCACCGTCCACCCGAATGCTGATGGTCGCCCCCGGTTCCCCGGTACCGTACAGGGTTGGACGGTTGTCGTTGGTCGCGCCGTTGTTGGCGACTTCCACCGCCGTGCCGGAGAGATCGTTGATCACCTGGTTGATGGCCGGGGCATCCGGGGCGGTGCCGTCGACAATAATCGTCCAGCCGTTGGAGGCGGCGCTGGCGTTGCTGTTGCCGTCCACGGCATGCGCGGTGAGAACGTGGCCACCGTCAGGCAGCGGGGTGGCCAGCTGGATCTCCCAGGTGCCTTGCGCGCTGCTGGTGGTGGTGCCGACCAGCACGTCGCCGCTGTAGAGATTAAGGGTGATGTTAGGCTCGCCGGTGCCGCGGATAAGCGGTGTGGCATCGTTGGTGAGCGTTCCGCTGCCGATAATGCCAATCCCCGGGCTGACGTTGTCCAGCACCTCGGTGATGACCGGCACGGCAGGTGGGGTAGTGTCCGGGGCGGTCAGGGTGCCTTCCAGCCCGGTATTGCCCGCTTTGTCGGTGGCGGTCACCATCAGTGACTCCCCGTTACGCATTGGCGGATTGAGGGCGACGGAGAAGTCGCCGCTGTCGCGTACCACGGCGGTACCAATCACCGTATTGCCGTTATAGACGGTGACGGTGCTGCCCACTTCGGCCCGGCCGGTGAGGGTGGTGCCGGTGTTGATCACCGTAAAGCTGTTCGGTGCGTCCGGGGCGAGGGTGTCCACGGTAATGGCGGTCACCGGCGACGGCAGGCTGGTGTTGCCCGCCGGGTCGGTGGCGGTGGCGGTAAAGTTATGCTGGCCATCAATCAGCGCGATGGTGGTCTGGGCGAGGGTCCATTCCCCGGTCTCGCTGGCGGTGACTTCGCCCACCAGGGTAGTGCCGTCGTAAATGCGCACCACCGCGTTGGCCTCGGCGGTGCCGCTCAGGGTCGGTCGGGTGTCGTTGGTCGGATTGCCGTTAGTGACCGGGCCCTGCACCAGGCCAGTGTCATCGACGATCAAGGTGATGGCCGGTGCCGCTGGCGGCGTGGCGTCGACGTTAATCGTAAAGGCGTCGGTTGGGTCGCTGGCGTTCCCGGCCGCATCGGTGGCAATCACCGTCAAAACGTGTTCCCCGTTGCCCAGCGGCACGGTCGGGGTGAAGGTCCAGGCGTTGTTATCCCCGACCCGCGCGGTGCCCAGCAGGGTGGTGCCGTCGTAAATGCTGACCGTCGCGCCCGCCTCTCCGGTGCCGTTAAGCGTCGGGGTGGCGTCGTTGGTCTGTTGCCCGTCAGTCAGCGCGGTAACCGTCCCGACGTCGTCGGTCACGGCCAGCAGCACGGGTACCGCTGGCGGCAGGGTGTCCACCGTCAGGATGAACGGCGTCGACGCATCGCTGGCGTTGCCCGCCGCATCGGTCGCCACGGCGGTGAGGTTGTGTGACGCGTTATTCAGCGGCACGGTGAGGGTCACCGACCAGTTGCCCAGGCTATCCGCCGTGCCGCTGCCCAGCAGGGTCTCGCCCTCAAAAATCTGAATGGTGGCATTCGGCTCGCCGGTGCCGGTGAGCGTCGGCAGGGTGTCGTTGGTGGTCTGGCCGCTGGAGAGTGGCCCGGTAATCGTGCCGACGTCATCGTAGGCCAGGGCGATCAGCGGGGCGGTCGGTTTCAGGGTATCGACAATCAGCGTAAAGCCGGAAGAGGTCTCGCTGAGGTTGCCCGCCTCATCCCGCGTGCTGGCGGTAAAGGTGTGGCTGCCGTTGCTGAGCGCTGTGCCAGGCGTATAGCTCCAGCTACCGGATTCGTTGGCCACTGCGGTACCGGCGAAGATGCCGTTATCGAAAATGGTGACCGTGGCGTTCGGGTCGGTAGTGCCGGAGAGCGTCGGGGTCGTGTCGTCAGTGACCTGGCCGCTGGCGAGCGGGGTCTGGATCGGCCCGACGTTATCTGCGGCTGTCGCAATCGACGGCGCGGCTGGAGCGAGGGTGTCGACCGTCAGCGTGATAGCCCCGCCTGCCGGGGTGCTGTTGCCCGCGGTGTCGGTGGCGCTAAAGGTGAGGGTACGTGCGCCCTCGGCCAGCGGATTGTCCGGCGTAAAGGTCCAGCTCCCGGCGGCGTTCACCACCGCGCTGCCAATCTCGGTGCCATCGCTGAAGATGCGGATCGTCGCGCCCACTTCGCCGCTGCCGGTGAAGGTTGGGCGGGCATCGTTGGTGACATCGCCGCTGACCAGGGTTCCGGTAATCGTGCCGACATCGTCGACCACGGTGAGGACCACCGGAGCCGGTGGCGGCGTGGTGTCAACGCTGATCGTGAAGGCTGGCGAGGTGCCTGACAGGTTGCCCGCCGGATCGCTGGCGCTGACCCGCAAATCGTGGCGTCCTTCGCTCAGGTCAGCGGTCGGAGTAAAGCTCCAGCTCCCCGTTTCGCTGACCACTACGGTGCCGATCTCGGTGCCGTTATCCAGAATATGGATGGTGGAGCCTGCCACCCCGGTGCCGGTCAGTTCCGGACGGGTATCGTTGGTGATCTGCCCGCTGGTCAGCAGGCCGGTGCTGCCCGGGACGTCATCCCGGACCGAGACCACTACCGGTATGGCTGGCGGGGTCATATCGACCACCACCGTATAGGCACCAGACGGCGCGCTGACGTTGCCCGCCGTGTCGGTGGCGATAACGGTAAAGTCGTGCTGTCCCTCGGCCAGCACGCTGGTTGGGGTAAAGCTCCAGATCCCGGTTTCCCCGGCGGTCACGGTGCCCAGTAGTTTGCTGCCTTCGTAGATCGCCACGCTGCTGTTGGCTTCGGCGGTGCCGGACAGGGTTGGGGTGTTGTCGTTGGTGCTGCCGCCGCTGGCGATGGTGCCGGTGACCGGATCGGCGTTATCCAGCGCGCCCGTAATCACCGGCGTGGTGGAGACGGTGTCGATGTTAAGCGTGAACGGCGAGGAGCGATCGCCCTCGTTCCCGGCCGGATCGGTGGCGCTGAGGGTCAAGGTATACGTGCCATCGACCAGCGCCTGCGGCAGGGTAAAGTTCCAGGCCCCGGTGTTGCTGACCTGCACGCTGCCCAGCAGGGTGTCATTGGCGTAGATGTTAATGGTGTCGCCCGGCGTGGCGTTGCCGGAGAGCGTTGGCTGAGTATCGTTGGTGCGCTGGCCGTTGATAAGCGCGCCTACGACGGTACCGACGTCATCCACCACGCTACCGAGAACCGGAGCGTCTGGCGCGGTCAGGTCGATAATCACCGTCGCACCCGGCGACTGGCCGCTGGTCTGCAGGCCATCGTTGACGCTGGCGGTGGCGCTAAAGCTGTGGCTGCCTTCACCCAGCGGTACGAGAACCGGAATTGACCATGCGCCGGTGGTGGCATCGGCAAACACGGTACCCCCCGGGAGAGGGCTGCCGTCCAGATACAGCGTCACCAGGCTGCCCGGGATCGCCGTCCCGCTGATGACCGGAGTGGCGTCGTTGGAGCTGAGGCCTTTGACGTTAACGTCTTCAGTGCCGTTGCCGTCGATAATGGCGAGGATCACCGGAACGTCAGGCAGGGCTGGGGTCGCAGGCACGTTAAAGGTAATCGGATCGCTGGTGTTACCGGCTACGTCGCTGGCGGTCACGCTCAGGGTTACCGCATCGCTTTGCGGCGGCGTCAGGGCGACGGCGAACTGGCCCTGGGCATTGGTGATGCCGGTGCCCAGCACGTCGCCATTCGGGGCGCGCACGGTGATGGTGGAACCCGGCTCGGCGGTGCCGTTAAGCGGGGTGCCGCCGCTGGTGATGTTGGTAACGTCCGGTGTATCCGGCGGCAGCGTATCAACGGTGACGTTGACCGGTGTGCTGCCGCTGGTGTTGCCCGCTGCATCGCTGGCCACCGCCGTAATGCTGTGCGGGGTATTGCTCAGGACAGTGCCCTCGGCGAGAGACAGTTCCCACTGTCCCTGATCGTTGGCCTGCACCTGCCCGCGGTAGTCGCCGTCAACATACACCGACACGGTGCTGCCTGGATCGCTGGTGCCGCTGATGGTCGGCAGGCCGCTGTTGGTGTACAGGGTGCCGTTCGCCAGGGTGCTGTCGGAAATGGCAAGGATCTGCGGGATCGCCGGTGGCACGGTATCGACGTTGAAGGCAAAGTCGCTGCCCGCCTCGCTGACGTTACCGGCGGCATCTATCGCCGCCACGGTCAGGTTGGCCGGGCCCTCTTTCAGGGCGGAGGAGGTGATGGTCCAGTTGCCGTTGATAACCTCGGCACGGCCCACTTCGACCCCGTTGTTGTAGAGGATCACCGTGGTGCCCGTTTCGCCGCTGCCGGTGATGGTCGGGGTGGTGTTGTTGGTGCTGCTGCCCGGGTCGATGGTGCCAGTGACCGGGCCGATATTATCGTCCACGCTGGTGATAACCGGGATCTCCGGTACCAGGCTGTCGACGGTGACGGTGATGCTCTCCGAGACCTGGGAAATGTTCCCGGCCTTATCGGTGGCGGTGACGGTAAAGCTGTGGGAGCCCTCATCCAGCGCGGTTTCCGGACGCCAGCTCCAGTTGCCGTTCACGTCGACAATCACTTCGCCGACTTTTTCATTGCCCCCGGTTGGGGTCTGGTCGTAGATGCTGATCACGTCATCCGGCGCGCCGGTGCCGCTCAGCACCGGACGGGTGTCGTTGGTGGCGCCGTTATTGCCGACCGGGCCGGTGATATCGCTGACGTTATCTACCACGAGCGGGATGTCGGGCCGATCCGGGGCCAGGGTATCGATGGTGATGGTCACCGGCTGGGACGGGGCGCTCTCGTTGCCCGCGCCGTCTTTGTCGCTGACGGTTAAGCTCAGTTCGTAGGTGCCACCGCCCAGCGCCGGGTCTGGCGTCCAGCTCCATTTTCCGTCCGGCTGAATGGTGGTTTCACCGAGCTTGTCGTTGCCGTTGTAAAGGGTGACGATATCCCCGGCGGTGCCGGTGCCGCTTAAGGTTGGGGTGGTGTCCCGGGTGCTGTCCCCGGATTTGAGCACCACGCCCGGCTCACCGTCCGGGTTGACGGTCACGGTCGGCAGGCCCGGTATGCCTGGGGCGGTGGTATCCACCACCAGATTGAAGGTGCCCGAGGTGGCAACGTTGCCCGCCGCATCGCTGACCGTGGCGGTCAGGGCGTGGGTGCCGTTAACCAGCGGGGTGGTGAGGGCTAAATTCCACGCCCCGCTGGCGTCGGTGGTCGCGGTGCCGAGCAGGGTGGTGCCGTCGTAAATGCTGATCAGGGCATTCGCCGGGCCGGTACCGTGCAGCACCGGGCGGGTTTCGTCTGTCGGTACGTTGCTGGTGACATTCCCCTGAATGCTGCCGGTATTATCCTCGGCGTAAGCGATGGTGGGGGCGGTGGGCACCACGGTGTTAATGGTGATGTTAAAGGCCCCGGACTCGGTACCGATGTTTCCGGCGGCATCCGTTGCTACGGCGGTGATGGCGTGCGTGCCGTCGGCAATGTCCTGGGTTGGGGTAAAGCTCCACTCACCGCCCGGGCCTACCAGCGCGGTGCCAATTTCGCTGCCATCCACGCGAATGCTGATCGTGGCGCCCACTTCCCCCGAGCCGAACAGGGTTGGGCGGTTATCATTGGTGACGCCGTTGTTGTCGATGGCGACAGGGATCTCAGGCCGATCGTTGATCGCCTGGTTAATCGCCGGGGCATCCGGGGCGGAGGCATCGATGATGATGGTCCAGCTGTTAGACGGCGTGCTGTGGTTATCGTAACGGTCGACCGCTTCGGCGGTCAGGACATAGCCGCCGTTATCGATCAGCAGCAGCTCAGCTTCCCAGTTGCCGTCCTGATCCACCTCGGCAAAGCCCACCTGCACCGTACCGTTGTAGATGAAAATGGTTGAGCCAGGCTCGCCGGTGCCGTGGACAACCGGCGTGGTGTCGTTGGTGACCTGTCCGTTACTGATGTTGCCGGTAATGCCTTCCACGTCGTCGACGATGTGGGTAATGACCGGCACCGCAGGCGGGGTCGTGTCAGAGGCAGTAATGGTGGCTGGCTGGCTGGTATTCTGCGCTGCGTCGGTGGCGGTGACCGAGAGAACTTCACCGTTCAGCTTCGGCGTGTTGAGGGTGATCGAGAAGTCGCCGCTGTCGGTGGCAGTGCCTTGCCCGACGATGCTGTCACCCACGCGCACGGTAACGGTGCTGCCCGGTTCGGCTTTACCGCTGAGGATGGCGCCGTTTTCAGCGATCAGCAGGTCGGTTGGGGCGAGGGGCGCAGTGGTGTCAGGCGGGGTGGCATCCGGGGCCACGACGGTGGCCGGAATACTCGCGTTGCCCGCCGCATCGGTGGCCACCACGCTCAGGATCTGGCCGTCGTTCTGGATTTGGTTGAGCGGGATCCTAACGTTGCCGTCGGCATCCGCCACGCCGTTACCCACAACAACGCCGTCGTTGTTGGTGATAACCAGGGTACTGCCCGGCTCGGCGCGGCCGGTGATTTCGGTGCCTGCTTCGTTGATTTCCAGGGTCGGCTGATTTGGCGGGGTGCGATCGACCACAAACTCAAAGGCTGCCGACGGGGCGCTGGTGTTACCCGCCAGATCGGTCTCGGTCAGGGTGATCGCGTGCGGGCCTTCCGCCAGCGGATTGCTCGGGGTAAAGCGCCAGTTGCCGTCGGCGTCGACGGTGGTTTGGCCGACCACCTGGCCGTTGTCATACAGGGTGATGGTGCTGCCCGCTTCGCCGCGCCCGCTCAGCTCCGGCTGGGTGGCGTCGGTGGTGGTGCCTGCCGCGACCGGGCCCAGCACCGTGCCGGTGGTGTCATTGACCGTGACGCCCGACGGGGCATTCGGGGCGGTGGTATCAATCGTCAGAACGAAGCTGGCGGATTCCGGACCCACGTTGCCCGCGCGGTCGGTGGCACGGGTGGTGATGGCGTGGACGCCTTCACTGAGATCGCTGCCCGGGGTGAATGCCCAGCTGCCGTCGCTGTTCACCAGAGTGGTGCCGATAGCGACGCCGTTATCGTATACGGTGATGGTCGCGCCGGGCTCGCCGGTGCCGGTGAAGCTCGGGCGGGTATCATCAGTGGTCTGGCCGCTGGCAAGCGCTCCGGTAACGCTGCCTGCATCATCGCTGGCAGTGGCAATCAGTGGCGCACCCGGCGCAGTCGTGTCCGGTGCGGTGACGCTGGTACCTGGCCCGACGTTGCCCGCGCCGTCGGTAGGCGTTACGGTCAGGGTTTCCCCGTTGTTGTGCGGGGTACCGAGATCAACGGTGAATTCGCCGTTGCCGTTGGTTCTGCCCTGGCCGACGACGTTACCGTTGGCATCGGTAATGGTTATCAGGCTGTTGGCTTCGGCGGTACCGGAAAGTTGCTGTCCGTCTGCGGAGAAGCGCAGGTTGCCGGGGGCACCGGGCGGGGTGGTATCGGGCGGGACGGGATTCGGGTTGCCGACGTTGTTATCGCCATCGCTACCGCCCCCGCCACCGCCACCGCCTGCGGCCAGCGCAATGCCGCCTGCGACGGCCAGCCCGCCGACCACCCACGGCCAGGCGGCAAACTCGCCGGAGGATGTTGCGGCGGTTCCTGCCAGCAGGACGTCAAGAGAGGCGATGGACTGGTAATGCTCCACCGCCAGCGGATCGGCAATCCACCACAGTGCGCCGTTGTTCTCTTCCAGCACCAGCTGGCTGATGCCGTTGGCGCCGTTAGCGTAGAAGTTTTTGAGCGTAATGGTTTCACCGGAATTGAGCCTGACAATCAGGTCATTATTCACGCGCTCATACCCGGCAATATCGGCCCGTCCTGCATGGATCTTAACCACAGAGGCGTCGTTCAGCGTGACCAGCGACCCCTCTGTTACCGTTTCCTTGTGCGTCAGTTTAGAGATGACTGTGATTTTGCTCATCGGTATGACTCCCATCAGAGTGCAACGAAATGGCGCATCGTGCAGACCATTTATTTGTGCAGATTAAGCGCGTCCCGCGGAAAACTATTGGCAGTCAACAGTGACCAGGGGCAATAAATTCAGGACGAACGATGCCTGCCCGCGCGAAAGGGGGTGGCATTTTTTAAAAAAAACTTTTTTGCTCAGAAAAGCATGCGGCGTTAATTGTTTATTGGCAGTGAAACCCCTGATCTCATTAATAGTATTAATTCATTATTGACTAATTCTGATATAGCCAGAAAGTCGCAAAAGCGCAAATTAAGTGACGGTAAATAAAAGGTAAGTTGAACTTAAAATAACGTTTCGCACGTCGGATAAAATAAGGGGGTTTAAGGTTTTTTGGCTGTTAAGCCCTTGTGTGACGGGCTTTTTGCTGATGTGTCATACGCGGGGTCAGAGGCAGGGATAAATCTAAATATCGTGATGGTCACATTGTTTGAATGTTAGCGTAGCTGTTTAATGAATTAAGCAGGGATGAAGAAGATATTGAATATGATATATTTGTTGCGTTTATTTATTAATGTTATGCATGGGTTGAATTCGCCGGGAAATAGGCTAAAGGTGTCAGGTGTTAAATAAGTCCAGATGGAGTGATTTTATTTTTTTATTATTCAAAAGTGAGAAAAATAATAAGCGGATAAAGCCCGGGTAAAAATGCCCGGGCCTGTTTATTGCCATTAACCGGTAACAATATGATTTTGTGAGACCAATTCCTCATAGGTGGTCTGCACATCATCCAGCGTCACCAGCGGGGTAGGGGCGTAGCTGGTTCCTGCGCCATCCCGATCGATGGAGATCAGGGTGTTGCCGTCGCTGCCAGAAACCTGGATATAGTTCCCCAGCGTCGCGCGATCCCCGTCCCAGCCGACCAGCAGTTCGCTGATATCAATTTTATCCCCGTCCGCCAGCGAGAAGTCGCTCAGGTGGTCGCTGCCGCTGTTGCCCGCCGTGGCGTTGCCCACCTGGTTATCCAGTACGTGATAGATCACGGTCTCGCCGCTGTCGCTGTGGGTAAGGCTCTCCACTGCCAGCGGTTCAACGCTTGCCAGCGTCGCCAGCTGCGGCGTTTCTACCGGAGTTTCCACCGGAGTGCCAGGGATGCCAGGGGAGGCGGGATCGACGTTAATCGTCCAGATATCGGAGAGTTCACTGTGGTTGCCGCGTCTGTCGACGGCATCGGCCGTCAGGTCATGGACGCCATTCGTCATATGGGCATTTACCTGGAATGACCAGTTACCGTCAACGCCCACCTCGGTGAAACCGATCTGATCCTGACCGCTGTAGATAAAGATTTTGGTACCCGCTTCGCCGGTGCCGACAATCAGCGGGGCGCGGTCGTTGGTGATGTCGCCGCTGTGAATGGTGCCCAGCCCCTCCAGCACGTCATCGATCACGTCGGTAATGATCGGTTTGGCCGGTGGGGTGGTATCCGGGGCGGTCAGCATGCTTTCCGGGCTGATGTTGCCCGCCTTGTCGGTGGCGGTGAACAGCATCTCTTCCCCGTTCTTTTTCGGCTGCGGGAACACTACCGAGAAGCTGCCGTTGTCGCCGGCGACCACGCGACCCACCTCGACGGTGCCCTCACGAATGATGACGGTACTGCCGGGCTCGGCAACGCCGGTGACCGTCAGACCATCGCCAGAGAGCGCAAGGTTGTCAGGACGCACCGGTGCGGTGGTGTCAAAGGCGCCTGCTTTGCCGGGCAGACTTTTGTTCTCTGAGGGATCCCAGGCGAATACGTCCAGCGTTTCGCCGTTGACCTGGCGCTGGGCAAGGTAGACAGAGAACTTACCATCCTCACCCACGGTGCCGCTGCCCAACACCTCGCCGGTGGCTGACATCACGGCAATTCTGGCGCCGATTTCGGCCACCCCCGTGAGGGTACCCCCGTTCTGCGCCACCACCAGTTCCGTTGGCGCATCCGGTGGGGTGAGATCCGGGGCAACGACGCTGCCCGGGGCGCTCTGGTTACCCGCCGCATCCTCGGCGACCACGTTCAGGGTCTGACCGTCGATCTGCGCGGCGCTCAGGACAAGGGTATACGCGCCGTTAGCGTCCGCTTTGATGGTGCCCAGATCTTCGCCCAGGCTGTTGCTTACGCTGACGGTAGCGTTCGGTTCAGCGGTGCCGGTTATCTGGGTGCCGTCGGCGTTAAGCGTGACGGTCGGTGCCGCCGGGGCGGTGAGATCGACCGTAAACGCAAAGGGCGCAGACAGCGCGCTGGTGTTACCAGCCAGATCGGTTTCGGTCAGGGTCAGGGAGTGGACGCCCTCCGCCAGCGGCTCGGTGGGGGTAAAGCTCCAGGTGCCGTTGGCCGCCACCTCGACTTCGGCCAGCAGTTCACCGTTGTCGTAAATGGCGATGGTGCTACCCACTTCTCCGGTGCCGGTCAGCTCGGGCTGGTCGGCATCAATAAATGCCCCGGCGGCGATGATCCCTTGCGTGGTGCCCTCGTTGTCGATTACCTGCACGGCAGGCGGGTTCGGCGCGAGGGTATCAATGGTGATAGAGAACACCGGCGACTCCGGACCGACGTTACCGGCCGGGTCGGTGGCGGTGGCGGTCAGCTGGTGGAAGCCATCGTTCAGATCGGCGGTGGGGGTGAAGGTCCAGCTGCCGTCGGCGTTGACCATCACGGAACCAATAGCAACGCCATTGTCATAGATGGTGATCTTCGCTCCCGGTTCACCGCTGCCGGTGAAGGTCGGGCGCGGATCGTCGGTGGTCTGATTGTCGGCGAGCGACCCGGTAATGCTGCCCACGTCGTCATCGGCGATGATGATTGAGGGTGCATCCGGTGCGGTGGTGTCGGCGGCGGTAATGGTGGCTTCGGGACTGACGTTGCCCGAGCCGTCCGTTGCCGTTGCGGTCAGGGTCTCGCCGTTGGTGTAAGGCGTGCCCAGCTCGACGGTGAACTCACCGTTGCCATTGGTGATGGTTTTGCCGATGACGTTGCCGTCGGCATCGGTGATGGTGATGCCGCTGTTGGGTTCGGCGTTACCCAGCAGCTGAGTGGCATCCGCCGAGAAGCGCAGGTTGGTCGGGGCGTCGGGTGGGGTGGTATCCTGCGGGGCCGGGCCCGGATCCACGCGATCGTCACCGCCACCCCCGCCGCCGCCGCCCCCGGCGGCCAGCGCAATACCGCCCGCGGCAGCCAGTCCGCCTAACACCCACGGCCAGATGGCGTTATCGTTGGACGAGCTGGTAACCGAGCCCGACAGCAGCGCGTCGGTTGACGGGATCTGTTGGTAACGCTCCACCGCCAGCGGCTCTTCAATCCACCACAGGGAGCCGTTTTCGTCCAGCACCAGCTCGTGGCTATTCACGAAGTAGTTTTTCAGGGTGAGGGTCTGGCCGTCGGCCATTTTGACCAGCAGATCGTTCCCGTTGCGGGTATACCCGTAAATCTCGCCGCGTCCTGCCTGGATTTTGACCACGGAGGCATCGCCCAGGATGACCTGCGAGCCTTCGGTTACCGTTTCTTTGCGCGTCACACTGGAGATGACAGTAATTTTACTCATTCGTATTACTCCCAACAGAGTTAATTGAAGTGCTGTGTGATTTACGTCAATTGTTCTCAGCAGATAATGAGCACCCTTAAGGAAGCACTATGTGTGAATAATAGTGACCTGCTGTAATAATTTTTGGGCGACCGGTGCCTGCCTGCTTGCACAGACGTGGCAAAGATCCTGGGCTCAGGATGATTCAGTGAGTACGGTTATCGGGATTATTTGTAAGGGCTGTAATCCCTGTTATTAATATTGCTATCATTTCATTAGGGCCTGAAATTGATATAGCCAGAAAGCACTAAAAGCGCAAATGAAGTGTCAGTAAACTTTACATAAGCGTTTAACGGATATATTTAGCACCTTTAACGCGGCGAGCGTACTCAGGCGAAAAGGTTGTCAGGGCTTGTCCTGTGCGGGCTGGGTGCATGCTGCAGTCGTTATTCAGGGCGGTGGGATATTGAGAATCATCACAGATCTTAGCGGTTATTCACGCTTTTTTTATTATTGGCATGAGTTTGGATTTTTCCCGAATTATCCCACGCTGATATTTATTGTTACAGAGGTTGTAATAACGAAGGACGCGATGAATAGTCGTGATTTAGATAAGTGGCATAATACGAAAGTATGATTTTTTCCTTTATCTATTTATTGTAAGGGAGGTTGTATCCAAATAAGAATAAGACAAAGGCATGAGTTTTCAATACGGCGGATAATAACAGCCCGGCAGTATAGCCTGGCTTTTACGGTTTCGCTTGGGGTGCGATGAGAATAAATTTTCGCGAATAAAGTAAAACCGTCGCGCGTTTACGGATTGATTTTCCCTGTTGCTAACCTGGAGTCACGATCATGCGTAAATTCGTTACCGCCCGCCTGGCAATCCCGCTGCTTCTGTGCTTTTTACAGTCCCCGTCTGCCCTGGCGCTGGGCGATAATAATTCCGATAAGACCACGCCGGACTGCCCCCGCGGCCAGGTATATGACAGCGCGAGCAAGAAATGCGTGCCGGATAAGTCCGCGAACCTGAGCGACACCGACAAGACTCATTACGCGTACCACCTGGCGAAAAAAGGTGAGTACCAGGCGGCCCTGAACCTGCTGGATAGCCTGAAAAACAGCAACACCGCCGAGGCGTGGAACTATCGCGGCTACGCCACCCGCAAGCTGGGGCGCACGGACGAGGGCATTGGCTATTATCAGCGCGCGCTGGCGCTTAAGCCAGACTACGCCCAGGCCCGGGAATATCTCGGCGAAGCCTGGATGGTAAAAGGCCGTCCCGATCTGGCCGGGGAGCAGCTCAAGGCGATTGCGGGCATCTGCGGCCAGGGCTGTGAAGAGTACCAGGATTTGCAGGCGGCCATTAACGGCCATCCTGAATCCTGAACCTGTTCATAAGGAGCTGAAAATCGCCACCCGCGACGTTCACCAGCAGCTTGCTGCTCATCTGACCCGCCTCTGGCGCTATGGGCTGGTTCTGTCGCGCAATCGCGAGATGGCCGAAGAGCTGGTGCAGGCAACCTGCGTTCGCGCGCTCGAAAAGGGTGCGCAGTACGCGCCAGGCACGCGCATCGACCGCTGGCTGTTTGCGATCCTGCATTCGATCTGGATCTCCGATCTGCGCGCACGGCGCGTGCGGATGGGGCAGGGTTTTGTCGACAGCGAGGATCTGCAGGCACCCGATACCGATGAGCAGGACGATAATCACCGGCGCTATCAGCAGATTATGCGCCGGGTGAACGCCCTGCCGGAGGCCCAGCGCAACACCCTCTTTCTGGTGTATGTCGAAGGTTTTACCTATCAGGAGGCGGCCGATACTCTGTCAGTGCCGATTGGCACGGTGATGAGTCGGCTGGCAAGTGCGCGGGCCACACTGGCAAAAACAGTGGATGCCCCGCTATCCACCAAGGAGAGACGGGGATGAACACACTCCGCTTTACCCCCCCTTATGACGATGAAGCCATCGTGGCCTGGCTGGACGGGCAAATGACGGAGGCTGACGCCCGGCAGTTTTCGCGCCTGCTGCGCAGCGAGGAGATCCTCGCCGGGCGTACCGCCGAACTGATGAAAAGCAATCAGGACTATCAACATGCCTTTGCGCCGCTGCTGGATGAGGCGCCTGATGCGCGGATGCTCGCCCGGCTGGATGCCCATCTTGCCGGGGCAGTGGCAGTGCGGCCGGGGGTCAGCCGCCGGGCGCTGATTGCCGCCTCGGTGGCGTTTCTGCTGACCGGCGTTGGGATCGGGTATCTGGCACGCCCGGGAGTGGACGACGGTATAGAAGCGCTACACGAAGACGCCAGCATTCGTGACCTGGAGGCGCACTACATGTCGCTCTACAGCGGTGAAACGCTGCTCGACGTCGACAGCTCGCCGTCGGTGCTGCGCCGCGGTCTGGCCCGCCTCGTCGGGGATATGGGTTTGCAGCTGCAGGAAAGCCAGCTGGTGTTAGCGGGAAGTGAGCTGAAGATGGTGCGCATTCTGCGCTATGAAAGTACCCCCATTGCCCAGATTGCGTGGAACCATGCCGACTACGGTCCGATGGCGCTGTGCGTGTCGGCGCACAAGCAGGGGGGCGGCAGTGCCATCAGCAGCGAGCAGCGCTATGGGATGAATATCGTCTGGTGGCGCAGCCCGCAGTATCAGTACGTCCTGATTGCCCGCACTCCGGTCGCGCAGCTGCAGGCGACCGCCCGTCAACTGCAGGCCGCGCTGTCATAGTGCGACAGCCGTTTTGGCCTTAATGGCGATCGAAATGGCGATCCGATCGTCCACCACCAGCGCAAAGCGATCCATTTTGTAAGCCGCGCGCGAGATGGCGGTGGTGGCATGCAGGGCGATCGGCCCTGCCGACTGGCGATCGAGCGTGGCCTCAAGGATCACCGGGCGGGTGAGATCCCGGACCGCAAGGGTGCCAAAGGCGCGGTAACGATCCTCCCCGAGCTTTACCACCCGGGTGCTGGTAAAGGTGATATGCGGGTAGCGCTGCGCATCAAAAAACATCTCGCTTTTCAGCTGCCAGGTGAGCAGGTTATTCGAGGCCTTGAGGGTGGCGACCGGGATTTGTACGTTGATACGATCGGCAAATTCATTGTCGGGATCGAGCGTCACCGCCCCCGTCACCCCGCTCAGATTCGCCCACGACAGAATGCCGCCAAACGCATGCCATGATAGTCGGATGGCCGTCTTATCCGTCTCGATAGTCCAGGTGGTCGGCACGGCATGGACCAGGGGGCAGAACAGCGTCGCGACCAGCAGGACAAAAGGGCGCAGCATAGGGTGACTCTCCATACCACAGGTAAAACGTTAACGTTCGAGGGTGCTGGTTTATTCGACGTGGGTTGCTGTGAAGTAAGCGTAGAAAAGTGGCAGGGAGTCGGCAAGAGAGTTGTTATTGCAGGGGTTGTGGTGAGTTCACAGTTTTGCTAAATCACCGGGCAGGCAGAAAGAGATTAAGGCCAGCGTCGTACGGCGCCGGCCTGCCCCAGAAACGCCGGTTACATATCGTCGCGGGTAAAGCCAACCACAATCTCCAGCGTATTGCGGATGATATCTGCTGCTGCGGGATCGGGGGTGACTTCCAGGGCGTGGATCAACTGCAGAATAATTTCTTTATTCGACACGTTATCGCCGCAGAGCAAAATACATCTGATGGCTGCGCCTAATACCGCCGCTTCATCAGATAAGGACGCACCAGCGGTGCGAAAGTGTTTTGCCAGAGCCTGGTCATGCAGTGCGTCAAATTTATAACTGTGCTGTGCAATGTCTTTGTTCATCTTATTCACCAGAATAAAAATTAATGTTTTTTGTCAGCGCGTTGTTGGCTATTTTTGGTCATGAGATGGTGCATATTATCAATGCTGTAGTTGCCCCTTATCTCTGCATGGTTACTGGCGTGTCCGGAAGTACGTTGTTCAATTTCGGCCACCGCCGCAGCAAGCGCCGTCTGTCTTTCAGGATCGCTTTCGCTTAGCGCCATGGCACGCAGCTTGCTGGCCAGCGCCTTGAAATTAATGGGCCCATTGTTTTTTAAAATTAACAATACGGCTTCGCCAATAAGATCATCTTTCAGTTTTTCAGGTTTCGTTCTGTGCATAACTGTTCTCATACTGCTGAGGGGAGGCCGGGCTCACCGCAGCATGTTATCAGTAATATTTTTAAGCCAGCCGTCGGGTCCGAGCCGGCGCGTATCAATATACTGACTGATGTAAGCTATGGAAGTTCGGTTGTCTTTATCGTTCAAAAAACAAACCAATCAATTCATTGTAATGAGCAATCTCTTCCTCGTTTTCAGTCAGTTCCACCCGGTGCAGCAACTTCGTGCAAATGCTCAGTCGGCTCAGGCTCCGTCCTTCCTTCAGAATTTCACTCACAATCACGCCCAGCGTCTCCTGTTGCGTAGGCATGCTGGCTTTATTGAAGTAGGCCGAGATGGCCATGGCTGAACTCTGGTGCGAACCGTTATGTCGCATAGTGACTCCGGATGGGTAGGTTTAAATTATTGATAAAAAAATATACGAAAAGGTTAAAGTTGTACATGAATCTTGTACAGAAATGTCCGAATACGTAACAAAACCGTGTTATCTGGTGAAGTAATGCACAAAATCTGCGTCAGGAAAGGCTTTTCAGGCAGCAATGTGTACAGGTTTGTCGTGCAGGTAAGGGGCTGGAGCAAAAAACGCCAGAAGGCGCTGCGCTTATCTGGTCTACGGGGATGCGGCTTATGGGTTTGCCAGACCGGGCAAGCGCAGCGCCCCCGGCATGCCCTTCTGCCAGGTCGCGCTGCAACGTTTCGGTGGGATTAAATCTCTTTAAACGCCAGCTCCAGCCGGGCCAGCAGGGGTTTGAACAGGTAGCTCAGGAAGGTGCGTTCCCCGGTTTTGATGGTTACGCTGGCGGGCATCCCGGCTTTGATCTTGTAATCCCCTAACAGATGCACCCCTTCGGCGGAGACCTGTACTTCGGCCAGGTAGTACGGTTGCTGGGTGACTTTATCGGTTAAGCGGTCTGCCGAGACCGTCAGCACCCGGGCGGGGACCGACGGGAGCAGGGCGTGGTTGAGGGCCGGGAACAGTACGTCGACCGTCAGCCCTGGGGCCAGCTTGTCGATGGCCTGTACCGGGATTTTGGCGTCGATTTGCAGCGGCTGGCCGGCGGCAACGATATCCATTAAATGCTCGCCCGGCTGAATGATCCCGCCCACGGTGCTGACTTTGACATCCAGCACGATCCCGTCGATAGGGGAGCGGATCACCGTGTTATCCAGCTCATGCCGGGTCGACATTAGCTCGTCCTCCAGCATCGCCACCTCTTTTTGCTTCAGGGTCAATTCCGACTCCACTTCGCGCAGGTACTGGTGCTGCACCTGATAGGCTTTGATCCGCAGTTCATTCTGCTGCGACTTGAGCCTGGCGATGTTGAGAATATCCTCGGAGACGGTGCTGGATATTTCAGCGGCCTCGCGCTCCAGCACCATTAGCTGGGCCTTGGGGTAGTAGTTTTTCTCGGTCAGCGCCCGGATGGCCCCCAGCTCTTTATTAATCAGAGTGAACTGATGCTCGCGATAACCTTTTATTTTATTCAGGTTCCCGGTCTGTTCGGTCAGGCCATCCAGCGACTCCTCGATCATCGAGATCTCATCCTGAATGTTTTTGCGGCGCGTCTCGAACAGCCTGGTCTGCAGCTGCTGGCTCTCTGCCAGCCGCTTATTGCTGGCAAAGTTTTTGCTCAGCGTGTCGCTAAAGGTGATGGCGTCCGCCCCGTTGCGCTCCGCCAGCAGGCGGTCTTCGCTGGTTTTGGCAGAGATAAACTGCGCGCTCAGGGCGCTGTAGCGCATGTCGAGCTGCAGGGTATCCAGGCGCATCAGCACCTGGTTCTTTTTCACCACTTCGCCCTCTTTCATATAGATATCGGTGACCCGGCCGCCGCTTAAGTGCTGGATGGTTTTACGGTTGCTCGACACGGTGACGGTGCCCTCGGCCACCACCCCGGCATCCAGCGGCGCTTTGCCTGCCCACAGTAAGAACCCGCCCACGGCGATCAGGATAACGATCGTGCCGCGAATCAGCGGCGGCCAGATATTGATATCCACGCCGTCACCGTCGGGCATCGCAGGGCTGTTGTTGTTCTTTTTCATCATAATGCCTCTCGTTGGGGTTCGTGGCTGACGGAAGGGGCGTTGTCGGCCGCCAGTGCATCGGCAGCGGCGGCGGTCGGCACGGATTTGAGCATGTTGGCCTGGCGCAGGTTGGCAAACACCTGCTCGCGCGGGCCGAACGCCTGGACGGCGCCTTCGTTAATCAGCAGGACTTTGTTGACCACGCCCAGCAGGGTTGGGCGATGGGAAATCAACACCACGGTTTGCCCTTGTGTGCGCAGGGTGGTGATTGCTTTGATAAGGGCCATCTCGCCGATGTCGTCGAGGTTGGCATTCGGCTCATCGAGGACGATAAAGGCCGGATTGTTGTACACCGCCCGCGCCAGGCCGATGCGCTGGCGCTGGCCGCCGGAGAGCTGATAACCCCCCATCCCGAGCGGGGTGTCGTAGCCCTGCGGCAGGCGCAGGATCATCTCGTGAACCCCGGCCAGATGCGCGGCGGCCACGATAAGCTCGCTGTCGGCGTGACCAAAGCGGGAGATGTTCTGGGCGATGCTGCCGTCAAACAGCTCCACATCCTGCGGGAGATAGCCGATGGACGGGCCAAGCAGGACTTTATCCCACTGGCAAATGTCTGCTCCATCGATCCGCACCTTGCCGGATAACGGATGCCAGACGCCGACCAGCAGCTTCGCCAGCGAGCTTTTACCCGAGGCGGAAGGGCCGATGATCCCCAGCACTTCGCCCTGTTCGAGCTGGAAGGAGATATTGCGCAGCGTGGCGGCTTTCTGGCCCGGAGGGGCGGCGAAGATCCCTTCGACGCTGATGTTGCCTTTCGGCGTTGGCAGGGTCAGCACCTCTTTGGTGCCCGGATACTCCTGCAGCAGCCTGGTTAACTGGTGCCAGGCGCTGCGGAACTGGACGAACTGCTTCCAGCTGCTGATCACCTGTTCCACCGGGCTCAGCACCCGACCGAGGATAATCGAGGAGGCGATCATCAGCCCGGGGGTGATCTCCCCGGCGATGACCAGCAATGCCCCCGCACCCAGCGCCACGGACTGCAGCAGGACTCGCACAAAGCGGCTCAGGCTACTGAGGACCGAGGTTTTATCCGCAATCTGGGTTTGCAGCACCATCACTTTGCTGTGCTGCTCCAGCCAGTGCTGCTTCAGGGTGCCGAGCATCCCCATCGCTTCGATGGTGTCGGCATTCTGCAGCTGCTTATTCAGCCGGGTGGTGTTGTGTACGCTTAATTCATGTGCCTGCTGAATCGGCGATTTGGTGGCGAGTTCCGTTATCAGGGTCAGGAAAAACAGGACGAGAATCCCCCCGAGCGATAAATACCCCAGCAGAGGATGCACCAGGAAGGCAATCAGTAAATAGAAGGGCGTCCAGGGGATATCCAGCAGGGCAAATAAACTGTTGCCGGAAAGCACCTGCCGTATTTGCCCCAGCTCGTTCAGCGCCTGCGCCGGGTTATTATCCCCCGTCGCCGTTTTACGCTTAAAAGCGGCGCTGAAGACCAGCTGATTTAATTTCACATCCAGACGGTTGCCGAGCCGGGTCATCACGCTGGCGCGGGCAAACTCAATCATCCCGATGACAATGTATATCCCAACGATCAGTAACGTTAACATCAGCAGGGTAGTGGTGTTCTGGCTGGCCAGAACCCGGTCGTACACCTGCAGCATATAGATTGCCGGCGCCAGCATAAGTAGATTTATCACGCTGCTAAAAAACAGCAGCATCATAAAAGCAGGTCTGGTTCCCTTCAGGGCTTTTTTCAGTTCTGTCGACTTATACTGGCGCGGCATGGTGTGCTCCTTATTACATCAATAAAGTAGTGTTTTTATTCCCGATTCACCGTTAGCTCAGCAGATGGAAATCATTAATCGTCACGGAGTTGGCTGCTGTCCCCGTTAACGTAATGACGTCGCCACCGCTGAGGGTTAGGGTGGTGGTGTTGTTATTGCCGGTAATCGAGACGCTGCTGGCGAACGTTGCCGCAGTAATGCCCCGGGTTTGCAGGTCGATAAAGTCCTGGCCGCCCGTCGGGTTACTGTCGAAGTCGGTGATGGTGTCGCGCCCGAAACCGACCCCGAAGACAAAGTTGTCACTGCCGCTGCCGCCGGTGAGGATGTCGTTACCCGCGTCGCCGATCAGGATATCGTTCCCTGTGCCGCCGTTAAGAGTATCGACGCCCGCACCGCCCGCCAGGGTGTCATTCCCGGCGTCGCCCTGCAGGTTATCGGTGCCGATTCCGCCTTCCAGATAGTCGTTGCCGAGGCCACCGATCAGCTGGTCGTTACCGTCCATGCCGAACAGCTGATCATTACCGATGCCGCCGGTGATGATGTTGTTCAGGGCGTTACCGGTACCGATAAAGTTGCCCAGTCCGGTGTAGGTCAGGACTTCAACGTTGGCGGTCAGATCGTAACTGCTGAGACTGGTGCGGACGGTGTCATTCCCGCCGTTTGCGTTCTCCACCACGATATCGCCCGCGTTGTCGACGACATAGATATCGTCGCCAGCGCCGCCGAACATGGTGTCGGCCCCCGCGCCGCCATCGAGGGTGTCGTTTCCGGCTTCGCCGTACAGCAGGTCGTTGCCGTTGCCGCCATTCACGGTGTCGTTGCCGTCATTGCCGTGCAGTTCATCGTTGCCGTCGCCGCCGTTCAGCGTGTCATTCCCTGTGCCGCCGAGCATGAAGTCATCGCCTCCCAGCCCGGTCAGGGTGTCGTTGCCCGCACCGCCGTCCAGGTAATCGCTGCCACCGGTGCCGATAATGGCGTTCCCGCCGTTGTTGCCGACAATCAGATCCCCGACCGTCTGTGTGGCGGCAGACGTCAGCACCACGGAGGGGTTGCCTTCATCGTCGGTGACGGTGACGACCACCCGCAGGGTACGGTCAACCACGCCCTGGGTTGGGGTGTAGGTCGCCGCAGTGGCACCCGCAATGTTGACGAAGCCGAGCAGGGTGCTCATCTGCCACTGGAAGCGGAAGTTCCCCCCCGTCAGGCCATCGGCATCGGCAATGCCCGAGACCACAGCCGTCAGCGCCATGGTGCGGGTTGGCGTCTGGTCACTGATGGTCGGCGCTCCGGTAGTGGGTTGATCGCGTGGCCCGACCGGGCTGGTAAAGGCAGAGACCAGCGACTCAGCATCGCCCATGCGGTCGGTAAAGCTGGCGGTGACCCGCAGCTGAGAGCCTGCGAGGTTGTTCGGCACCCGGAACTCCACGCCGGTGGCCTGGTTGCGCCACTCGCCGCCGATTAGCGCCTGCCAGGTGTAGGTGATCGGCAGGTTGTCCGCGAGGCCGTTGCCATCCGCCAGGTTGGAGGTGCTGACGCGCAGCAGATCCCCCGCCGACGGGGCTTTGTTGCTGATGTCGACGTTGCCGGTGGCTTTTTGTGCCGTCACCCACAGCTGCGATTTATCGCCAAACTCCAGTTTTTCGATATTCAACAGGCGGTCGATACCGTCGTTGTCCGGCAGGGCGGCATCCGGGGTGGCGTGGTTGACCGTCAGGCTACCGTCGGCATTACGGCTGAACAGATAGTTGCTGCTGATATCCCGGTACAGCGCAATATCGGTTTCACCTTTGTTACCATCGCTGAGGATCTCGCGCACGATGTGCAGCTGGCCCGGGTTGATGGTGCCATTCAGCATCTCGAATTTGATGTCGTTCATGCTGTCGACGCTCTTAATCGCGGCCCCCTGTGCATCCCTGACTTCGATTCGCACGTTCAGCCAGGCATCGCCATCGATAATGTCATTGCCCGCCTTACCCATGATACGGTCGCTGCCGCCGCCGCCGAGGATAATGTCGGCACCGTTGTCCGGGTTAAGCACAACGCCATTGACTGCGCCATTCATCAGGGTGCTGCCGACCACCTTATCCAGCCCGGCGATCCGCGCCACGCCTTCAAGGGTCAGGTTGTTAGACAGCGGCGTGCCCTGCACCGGGGCGGTACCGAGCGGCTGATCGGTGCCGGTGAGCACATCGTCAAATTTCCAGCCCGACAGACCTTCGACCAGGTCGAAGCGGTCGCGCAGGATAAACTCCTGCTGGTTGACGAAGATCGGAATGCCCAGGTCCGAGTTGGCGGCGGTGGTATCGCCTTTGTGGATCGCCCAGTCGAAACCGGCCATCCCGTTGTTACGCTGGATGCCCGCGCCCTGGACCATGATGTCATCGCCCGCTTCGCCGTCGTAGTCGGTGTCGTTACCCTGACCGTTCAGGACGTCGTGGCCGATGAGGGTACTGTTGAAGAACAGCTCGGAGTTTTCGCCGGTCAGGGAGTCAAAGCCGTCGCCGCCTTCCAGCCAGTCGTCGCCTTCGTTGCCCATCAGCGCGTCGGCACCGGAGCCACCGAGGATGAAGTCGTTATCCAGACCGCCAAACACTTCCTGGGCATCTTCGCCGACGACAATAAAGTCCTTGCCGCTGCCGCCGAAGCTCAGGTCATTGCCGTTACCGGAGAAGATAACGTCGTTGCCGGCATCACCGTGCAGGAAGTCCGCTCCACCTACCGGCGTACCGGTGTCGGTGATAATGTCGTCCCCGTCGCCGCCGTGCACGGTATCGGCTTCGTCGCCGCCGTCGAGACGATCGTTACCGCCGTCACCCCACAGGCTGTCGATACCTTTGCCGCCAATTAAGGTGTCGTTCCCCTGTGAGCCGCCCAGCACCACGTGGCCATCACCGGCGTATTTCAGATAGGCGCCGTTTCCATCGGCTCCGGCCTCTTTACGCACCACCAGCGGAGTAAGCAGATCTTTGAGCGGATTACCCCAGGTCGGATCGACCTCGGTCTGTACGCGGGTGTTCACTTCCAGCGTGTGATCCGGGGTCATGAACAGTTTGGCGTGGACGTGAGAGGAGCCGACTTCGCCCAGGTCGCTGTTACGCATCACCAGGGCGGCAAACGAGTTGGCCTCCAGCTGGTTGAGCATGTTCAGCCCCTGAGTACGGCTCAGATAGTAGAAGCGGTCCCCGTCCTGCAGCATCTCCATCTGGGTTTCAAAGACGAAGTTAAAGGTCGAGCCGAGCATGCCGCCGAACTCGTTTTTGCGCTCCGCCAGCCCGCCAATCCAGAAATCGACCATGTTCAGGCCGGTCTCTTTGGTCGCCCATGCGCCTGTGCTGTTGAAGAAGTCAAACGCATCGGCGCGGGTCGCGTCGTTGGCCGGACCAAACAGCAGGAACTCCACCGCCGCACGTTTTCCGGCGACCGTAGTGGCATCGGTGATCAACTTATGCTGACCGTAGGCGGCCATAAAGTTGATGATCGAGGCGGTGTTTTTCAGGTAATAGGCAAAATCCGACCAGCTGGTATAGGGTTTGAGCTCGCTGTTGCCCGTGATTTCAAAGAACTGTGCGCGGGCTTCGTTGAGGGTTGGCATAAAGGTGTCGCGGCCGCGGGCGATGTTGAGGGCGCCCAGGTCCAGCGGCAGGCCGACCAGGTTGTTACGCAGCGCACCGGTAATGAACTCGTCAATTTCGTTGCCGATTTGACGGGTCATCCCGCGCACGATGGCGCCAATGGCCTGTTCATTGCTCATGTCCCCGTCGTTATCGAAGGCCAGCGGGTTGAGGAATGCCTGAATCAGTCCCAGGTCATCACTCAGCATATCGCTGTCGGTACGGGCGACGGTTTCGGTCAGCATTGAGTGGCCGAAGCGGTACACCACGTGCGCGAACTCGGCGAAGATCGCCGGGTTGATGTCGGCGGTGGGCGAGAACACAAACGGATCCACTGCGGGCTGGACGGCACGGCCAAACTCTTCAAACACCAGGTGCTGGTATTCCATTTCGGTGGTAAAGCGACCGGCCTGGAACAGATATTCCCCATTCCACACCAGAGTGCTGGTGTCGGCAGGGATCTCGGTGATCTGGTGATTGGGCATCAGCCACGGGTTGATCACCGCGACATCGTTTGACGCCAGCAGGGTGGTTTTATACTGCTCTACCAGCCGGTTATGTTCGTCGTGGAATACCGAGTGTACGGCGGTCAGGCCGATGTTTTCGTTACCGCGACCATCGCCGGTGATGAAGTGCCGGTCGAGCAGTTCGTTATCGTAAGTGCCTGCTTCGGTCGTCCCGTTGATGGCACTATCGGCGTCGGTGGCCAGAACTTTTGTGGTGCCGTCAGCGAGGGTTATGAACTTCGGCACCGCCGTGTGGGCGATATCATCGAGGAAGGCATGACCGGTGCGCAGCGTGTCTGACGGTAAGACATCACCGTTGGCTTTTACCAGACCGTGGGCGGTGACAATCTGCACTTTGCCGTCGGAACTTAACATCAGGTTGCCGTAACGGTCCGTTGCCAGCAGCGGGACGTTGAAAATATCCGCGTCGGTCAGCTTGATGCCGAGAAACTCCAGGGCATGTGCTTTGACCTCGCCCCAGGTGGCGATCCCGTGCGCGCCGTTGAGCAGATGGCCGGTTGGCTCGGGTTTGCCATCAATGATGGTGAATTCGCGCAGGAATATCTGATGCGACGGATGGGAGGTGTAGGTCTGGTTCTGATCGATCCACGGGGTGGTGGTGTTCACGGTGTTATGGGTGGCATCCACTTTGGCGCGGGTCAGGATCATAAAGTTGGTCGGGGAACCTTCCACATACAGCGGATCGTCAGGCAGCAACGGGATAAAGACGATGCCGTTGCCTTCTTTTGGGATCAGATCCAGACCGTGGTCAAAGAACTGACCGAAGAAGGTCATCCAGCCGTTAAAGGCCGGGGATAAGCCGACATCTGGCGACAGGTTGGGAATGTTCAGGCTACCGTTTACGCTGCCGCCGCCCCCCGGGGCGTCTTTGAGATCGTTGGCCGCTTCTACCGCAGCAGGGTTTTTCGTGCTCTGGTCAGAGATGATGTTACTGATTAAGCGCGGGTCGGAGTCCGTCACCATGCTGTTCGGACCGGAGGTAGTGAGATATTTAGCCAGTTCAGGGTCGTTGCGAATGGCCTCCAGATCCAGCGGAACCAGTCGTGGCATGGTCTGGTCGGCAGAGCCGTACTTCTCCTGACCGGGTAACAGGTTATTCCAGGTACCGTCCACGGTACGGATACCGTACGGGAGCAGCGGGTCACCCACCTCCTCACGAAGCTTGTCGCCATCGATCCCGCCATCGGCGGTGGTTGCCGACTCGGAGAGCTTGATCTGCTTCAGAATAAATTCGAGGTCGTGGAGTGTGACAGTAAAATCATATTGTTCGGCCATAAATAATTACCTTTGCTTGATTTGCTATCATCTTTCTTTTTGCCGCCGAAGGGGCGTCAGAAAAGAATGCACCGGTTCATGCTGAGTGAAAGGTCTGTTTATGATTGCATTAATATGCTCCCTGTTAAGTCGTTAATGGCAATGCCCTTTTGCCCAATATAATTTGGGTTACGGGAATATGCGTTTGGGTAAGTTTATTTATCGCGTCAGTGGGCGAGATAAATAAAATCACAAACCGACTCGGCTCTTTGAACGACAGGACGCCTTCAAAGCGGCAGGGTTGTTGATAATGACAATTGTTTAGCAATGCTTAATTTGTGTTTAGAATTGTTATCACATGTTACGGGTGGGCTATGGAGATAACTATGGAGGGTCTTTACCTTCCCACAATAATACTTTTTTATGAGCCAGAGATATATTCGAGGTTTAGCTTAAGGCGTGAGTGTGTATATTGATTTTCGTGCTAATTAAAAACCGTGACAGGTTAATGTAAAACAAGGGATATGTTGAGGGGGCAACACACAGGCCAGCAATGGCGGTGCCTGTGGCGCGATGAGGTTGTACGCGCAGGACGAAAAATAAACCGTTCTGACTGTCTTTTTTCTGTAACAAACCCGCTATGCTTAGTCGGATGTTCAATCCGCTAATTGGGCGATGAGAGGTTAGCGTGGTTGTTGTGTTTATTTTTTAAATTCTGTACGCATTAAAGTTAGTTGTACATTTATGGCTTTTGAATGGTTTATTTTCTGGGGAATAAAATGGCAACGTAATGGGTTTTCTTTTTTAAATTAAATCCTCATTGCAGCGTGGGGCGGGATAAACATGCCGGTCGTGATGTAGGGTGATTTTGAACGGATGGTCAAAATAACGACAGCCGGTTTTTCTACGTCTGAAGTATGAGTTTTTATAGTGGTTGTTTTATTGTTCCGCTCTCAGCGAGCATTTCTTTGGTGTGAGATTAATTAAGGGGATTAATGATTAATCCTGTCAGCATTTCATCACAACGTGCAGGTTTGCAGGAGGGGAAAGCAGGGGACGTTGCCACTCATCAGCATTGGCCTGTTGTTGTCGCGGTTTCATTACGATAACCCCTGCCAGAAACAGCGGTTTTATGATAAAACACTTCTTATCTCAACTTATTAGCTTAAAGCGTTTATGACTCAGTCCAGCGAAAAACAGGCACCAACCACCTCTGACACCATTGGGCGTGCGTTGCGTCGTCGTCCGCTGGCGCGCAAAAAATTGTCCGACATGGTAGAAGAAGAGCTGGAGCAGATGATCCGTCGCCGCGAGTTTGCGGAAGGGGAGCAGCTTCCTTCTGAACGTGAGCTGATGGCGTTTTTCAATGTCGGTCGCCCCTCGGTTCGTGAAGCGCTGGCTGCATTAAAACGCAAAGGCCTGGTACAGATCCAGAACGGTGAGCGCGCCCGTATTTCACGTCCGTCTGCGGATACCATCATCAGTGAGCTCTCCGGTATGGCGAAAGACTTTCTTGCCCACCCGGGTGGGATTGCGCATTTCGAACAACTACGTCTGTTCTTTGAATCCAGCCTGGTACGTCATGCCGCGCAGCATGCAAGCGATGAACAGATTGCACTGCTGGAAAAAGCGCTGGAGCTGAACAGCCAGTCCCTGGATGACAACGCCCTGTTTATCCGTTCTGATGTCGAATTTCACCGCGTGCTGGCAGAAATCCCCAACAACCCTATCTTTATGGCCATCCATGTCGCCTTGATCGACTGGCTGATCGCTGCCCGCCCCGCCGTACCTGAAGAGGCATTGCGCGAGCACAATAACACCAGTTATCAACAGCATATTGGGATCTTCAACGCCATCCGCAGCCAGGATCCGGATGCGGCTGAACGCGCGTTGCAAACCCACCTCAACAGCGTTTTCGCCACCTGGCACGCCTTCGAACAAAATAAAAAGCGACGCAAGTAACCCCTCGATCATTTAGTGAACTGGATCGCGTTCCGCGTATTTCGACAGCGCTCATTTTTTTCTGTCTGGTATAACAGGTATAAAGGTCTATAGTCATAACATCATCACAACATATCGAGGTCTCTATGTCAGTTACGCTTAAAGGGGTTATGCCTGCTCTGCTTACTCCGTTCGATCGTCAGCAGCAGCTTGATACCAAAAGCCTGCGACAGCTGGTGCAGTTCAATATTGCGCAGGGCGTTGATGGCCTGTACGTCGGGGGATCAACCGGCGAAGCCTTCGTGCAAAACAGCGCTGAACGTCAGGAAGTGCTTGAAATTGTTGCTGAAGAAGCGAAAGGGAAAATAACGCTGATTGCCCATGTTGGGACAGTCAGCACCCACGAAAGCCAGCAACTGGCGAAAGCCGCCAGCCGGGCGGGCTATCACGCGGTGTCTGCCGTCACGCCCTTTTATTACCCTTTCAGTTTTGAAGAGCATTGCGATCACTATCGTGGAATTATTGATGCTGCGGATGGGTTGCCGATGGTGGTGTACAACATCCCGGCGCTGAGCGGCGTCAAACTGTCTCTGGATCAGATCAACACCCTGGTGACCTTACCGGGCGTCGGTGCGCTGAAACAAACGTCCGGGGATCTGTATCAGATGGAGCAGATCCGCCGGGCGCATCCGGATCTGGTGCTGTACAACGGCTATGACGAGATCTTCGCTTCCGGCCTGCTGGCAGGCGCGGACGGCGGGATCGGCAGTACCTATAACATTATGGGGTGGCGTTACCAGGCGATTGTAAAAGCGCTGAAGGAAGGGGATATCGCCAGCGCGCAAGCGATCCAGGCGAAATGTAATGCGGTGATTGATCAGCTGATCAAGGTCGGCGTGTTCCGTGGCCTGAAAACCGTTCTGCATTACATGGATGTCATTGATGTGCCGCTGTGCCGTAAACCCTTTGCGCCGGTCGATGAGAAATATCTGCCAGAACTCCGGGAATTAGCGCAGCAGCTCCAGCAAGAAAAAGCACAACACTAAAACAAAAACAGATGCCGGGACTGACCGGCATCGCTGTACCTGTATCCTACAAAAACAGCGTATGGGTTTACCCATTGCGGAGACTGACATGAATACAATGACACAAAATGTCCCGTGGTATCGTTGCCTTAACCGTCAGCAGTGGCGGGCATTTACTGCCGCCTGGGTAGGTTATGTTCTTGATGGTTTCGATTTTGTCCTGATTGCCCTCGTATTAACCGATATCAAGACCGAGTTTGGTCTGACGACCCTCCACGCCGCGAGTCTTATCTCCGCGGCCTTTATTTCCCGCTGGTTCGGCGGCCTGATGCTGGGGGCGATGGGCGATCGCTACGGTCGTCGTCTGGCGATGGTCAGCAGTATTGTGCTGTTTTCCGTGGGCACGCTGGCCTGTGGCCTGGCCCAGGGTTATACCACCATGTTTATTGCCCGCCTGATCATCGGTATGGGGATGGCGGGAGAGTATGGCTCCAGCGCGACCTATGTGATTGAAAGCTGGCCGAAAAAGCTGCGCAATAAAGCCAGCGGCTTTTTAATTTCCGGGTTCTCCGTCGGCGCGGTGATTGCGGCCCAGGTGTATAGCCTGGTGGTGCCGGAATGGGGCTGGCGCGCGCTGTTCTTCATTGGCATTCTGCCGATTATTTTTGCGCTCTGGCTGCGAAAAAACATTCCCGAAGCCGAAGACTGGAAAGAAAACCACCAGGGCAAAGCACCGGTTAAAACCATGGTGGATATTCTTTATCGCGGCGAACATCGCGTCATCAATATCATCATGACCCTGGTGGCCGGTATTGCCCTGTGGTTCTGCTTCGCCGGTCAGTTAAACAATGCTGCCATTGTGGCGGTGCTTGGCCTGCTGTGCGCCGGGATCTTCGTCAGCTTTATGGTGCAGAGTAACGGTAAACGCTGGCCGACCGGCGTCACGCTGATGGTTGTGGTGCTGTTTGCCTTCTTATATTCCTGGCCTATCCAGGCCCTGTTACCCACCTATCTGAAAACCGACCTGGCATACGATCCGGCCACCGTCGCGCAGGTGCTGTTCTTCAGCGGTTTTGGTGCCGCGGCGGGCTGCTGTGTGGGCGGCTTCCTCGGCGACTGGGTCGGGACACGCAAAGCCTACGTTTATAGCCTGCTGGCCTCCCAGCTGCTGATCATTCCGGTATTTGCCATTGGCGGAAGCAACGTCTGGGTGCTGGGTCTGCTGCTGTTCTTCCAGCAGATGCTCGGCCAGGGGATCTCCGGGATCCTGCCTAAACTGATCGGCGGGTATTTTGATACTGAGCAGCGTGCGGCCGGGCTTGGGTTTACCTATAACGTTGGCGCATTAGGTGGGGCATTAGCCCCGGTGCTGGGGGCATTTATCGCCCAGCGTCTCGATCTGGGCACCGCACTGTGTTCCCTGTCGTTTAGCCTGACCTTTGTCGTCATCCTGCTGATTGGCTTTGATATGCCGTCCCGCGTTCAGCGCTGGCTGCACCCTGAAGCGCTCCGTACCCATGATGCCATCGACGGCAAACCCCTTAGTGGCGCCATGACTGCAAGTAAAAGCACACGCCAGCTGGTCAAAACTAAAATATAAACGGAGTGGATATGTCATTTCTTGATGCGTTGGATGCAAAAGTGCAGGCCCAGGGAGCAACAAAATGATCGTCCTGGCCATTGATATTGGTGGCACCAAGCTTGCCGCCGCGCTGATAGACAGTTCATTACGGATTGTCGCACGCAGAGAAATTCCGACACCCGCCAGCCAGACGCCGGATGCGCTGGAGAACGCGCTGCGCGTACTGGTGACACCTCTCTATTCTGAGGCGCAGTACATTGCTATCGCTTCAACCGGGATTATTCAGGATGGCGTCTTAACCTCGATTAACCCGGCCAACCTCGGAGGACTGTCCCATTTCCCACTGGTGCAGTACCTGTCTGCCCTGACCGGGCTGCCCGGCGTGGCATTAAATGATGCCCAGGCCGCGGCGCTGGCAGAGTATCAGCAGGCGCCCTCCAGGATCCGCGATATGGTGTTTATCACCGTCTCGACCGGGGTGGGCGGAGGGGTGATTCAGGATGGCAAACTGGTCACCGGCTCCGGGGGGCTGACCGGACATTGCGGTCACACCCTTGCTGACCCCCACGGGCCACGCTGCGGCTGTGGGCGGATCGGCTGCGTTGAGGCCATTGCCTCGGGGCGGGGCATCGCCGCCGCCGCGCAGGACGAGTTATCCGGGCTGGATGCCAAAGCCATTTTTGCCCACGCCGCGCAAGGGCAAACTCAGGCGGTGGCGCTGGTGCAACGTTCGGCCCGGACCCTGGCGCGCTTGATTGCGGATCTGAAAGCCCTGACCGACTGTCAGCGGGTGGTAGTGGGTGGCAGCATCGGGCTTGCCGAAGGCTATCTTTCGCAGGTGCAGCACTACCTGGCGCAGGAACCTGCGGTTTATCAGGTCGAACTTTATTCTGCCCACCACCGCAGCGATGCGGGTTTGCTGGGCGCGGCATTATGGGCACAAGGATCACGACAATGATTGTCGGTCATCTCAACCAGCTGCAGGCCACCGGGCTGTCGGCGGCATTTTGTCAGGCCATCGACCAGGCGTTGCGCGCGGAGATTGCGCACAACGCGCCGGGAAGTTATCCCCTGGAGGGAGAGGCGTTGTTTGTCAACGTGATGCAGTTCGACACGCAGCGCGCGGAAGACAAACGCGCCGAGCTGCATCGCCGCTACATCGATATTCAAATTGTGCTGGAAGGCGAAGAGCGTATTTATTACGGCCTGACGGGGAGCGCGCGGGAGTGTGATGAATGGCACGAGCAGGAGGATTATCAGCTTTGTCAGCGCATCGAAAATGAACAGTCCCTGACGCTGAAACCGGGTATGTTCGCGATTTTTATGCCGGGAGAACCGCATAAACCCGGCTGTCATACCACGCAACCGGTACGGCTAAAAAAGGCGGTAATTAAGCTGCTGCACAGCGCTGTGTGAATGTGCTGCATAAAAAAAGCCCGCCGTGCGGGCTTTTAATACTTCACTTCTTTTACTCGTCGTCGCGTTCTTTCGCCGCCCGCTGGCGTTCATAATACTCGTCTTCAGCGGTGATGATTTCATCCATCAGCGAGTCCATATCCACATCATGAAGTTCTTCGACAAACAGCCCGGTCAGCGGGGTTTCTGGCGTTAACTTGCCGTCTTCATACAGCATCCAGATCTCTTTCGCGTAGCGCGTTTTCAGCAGCTGCGGGGCGAACTGACCGTAATAGGCGGTGATGTTATTCACATCGCGTTCAAACATGGATTCAGCATGGTTGTTGGCGGCGGCATCCACCGCCTGCGGCAGGTCGATAATCACCGGCCCCTGGGCATCCAGCAGCACGTTAAACTCGGACAGATCGCCATGCACGATACCGGCGCACAGCATGCGCACAATGTTGCGGATCATCGCATCGAAATCCGCAACCGCGTTCTCTTCGCTCAGGGTAACGTCGCTCAGACGAGGGGCGACCGCGCCTTCGGCATCGGTGACCAGCTCCATCAGCAGCACGCCGTCCAGACACATGTGAGGCTGAGGGACGCGCACGCCAGCATTCGCCAGGCGGAATAACGCATCGACCTCGGCCGTGTGCCAGACCTCTTCCTGTTGTTTACGGCCGAACTTTGAGCCTTTTTGCATCGCGCGCGCATTACGCGTATTACGGACTTTACGTCCTTCCTGGTACTGCACGGCCTGCTTGAAGCTGCGCTGTGACGCTTCCTTGTACACTTTGGCACACTGAATATTGTCACCGCACAGCACGGTGTACACGTCGGCTTCCTTGCCGCTTTTCAGGCGTTGAAGCACGGCGTCGATCAGGCCGTCATCGACCAGGGGTTGGAGTCTGTTTGGGATTTTCATGCGGCTTTTATACCTTATTTGCGCCGCTTTTCGTATCACTAACACGCAAAATTAATGCAGGCTTTTTATTCAGCTGAGGGGATGACGGGATTCAGTGCGGTGTAAACGAAACGCATCTTTTATCTGCGTGAATTTATGACAGGGCGAGGGCAGTACGGAGTGATGATAATCGCCTTAATAGTCATAATAATTAACGGGGTATCAGGAGAGTGACATTCCCGGACTGTGGGATCCGGGAGAGTGGTTTCGTGCCCATCTGTTACTCGTCAGCGAGCCACATCTCGGCTTCTTCAAACATTTCCTGAACAGCACGGCTGATTTGTTCTTTCTCATGCTTACTGGCATCGGTGTTGATGCCCGGCAGCGTCATCATCGGCTTAACGCGCACCTCGGCATCGGGGAAGATGCGATGCACCCGCTTGGCCAATTCGTTCAGGATGCGCTCTTTCGCGCCAGGCAGTCCTTCAAAGTTGCGTTTGTCATATACCAGCTCGACGAACATGGGTTTGTGATCCTAAGTGTAGTGGGTAGGAGTGTAGTTATACTGTGTTTTTATCCAGCGTCAAGGGGGTGGGGCATGTTAGGCGTAATAGGGGCACAAAAAAGCCCGCCAGGCTTGCGCCGTGCGGGCTTTCAGGACTTCGTATCAGGCTCTGGTGACCATCAACAAAGAATTTTGGTGGAGCTGGCGGGAGTTGAACCCGCGTCCGAAATTTCTACATCCTCGGTACTACATGCTTAGTCAGTCTTTACATTCGCACGCCAGCTGCGGACAGACACGCCACTGACGAACTAGCCTGATTAGTTTTAGCACTTCAGCCCCAGGCAGGACTTCCATGCGATCTCTTTTGGGTTTGACCTCTCTTGATCCCCGTCTTAAGAGCGGAAGCTAGGGAGAGAGGGCTCTTAGCAGGTTATTAAGCTGCTAAAGCGTAGTTTTCGTCGTTTGCGACTATTTTTTTGCGGCTTTTTACGAGGCAAACCGCCCCTCGGCATGCACCTTGGGTTTCGCAAATCCCGTCGAATCCAGAATCAGCCCCAATAGTGTTACATCAAGTATACCAGCATTCGCATGCCGGATACCAGTCCGGACGTTAACTTATTGAATCGCTCAATAGTTGCCCGGTTTAGCGGCCTGCGTGCTTCATGATTCGCGCTTTATCTACCTGCCATTCGCGATCTTTTGCGTCGTTACGCTTGTCATGCTGCTTCTTACCTTTCGCGACGCCGATTTTCACTTTGCACCAGGCGTTTTTCCAGTACAGCGACAGAGCGAGTACGGTATAACCTTCGCGATTGATACGCCCGAAAAGTGAATCGAGCTCTCGCTTGTTCAACAGCAGCTTACGAGTGCGGGTTGGATCGCAAACGTAGTGAGAGGACGCGACCGTCAGAGGCGTAAAGTTCGCGCCAAACAAAAAGGCTTCGCCGTCTTTAAAGATCACGTAGCTATCGCCGATGTTGGCTTTACCCGCACGCAGCGATTTTACTTCCCAGCCCTGCAGTGCAAGGCCAGCTTCGAATTCTTCTTCAATGAAATATTCATGGCGGGCACGCTTGTTGAGCGCAATGGTTGCCGAGCCAGATTTATGTGCTTTTTTCTTCGTCATAAGTTTCGTGAAGCCGTAGGTAATCTGATGTCAAAAAGTCACCTCATTGCGTCCTGTGAGGTCTAACGCGCTATATTAGCACGAGATGTGGCTCAGCGTTTTTTTAACAAGGGATAAATGTTATTATTTGTCGGTTGTTTGATCATGGAAAATGCTATGCCTCAGATTAGTCGTACTGCGCTTGTCCCCTACAGTGTGGAACAAATGTACCAGTTAGTGAACGACGTTCAGTCATATCCGCAGTTTATTCCGGGTTGTACCGGCAGCCGCGTACTGGACTCAGGCCCGACGCAAATGACGGCGGCGGTAGATGTCTCTAAAGCCGGGATCAGCAAAACGTTCACCACCCGCAATACCCTGACCGATAACCAGAGCATTTTGATGCATCTGGTGGATGGCCCATTCAAGAAGCTGATGGGGGGCTGGAAGTTTGTTCCGCTCAGCGCCGATGCCTGCCGAATCGAGTTTCACCTCGACTTCGAGTTTACCAATGCGCTGATCGAGCTGGCGTTTGGCCGCGTGTTTAAAGAGCTGGCATCGAATATGGTTCAGGCGTTCACTGTCCGCGCCAAAGAGGTTTACAGTGTCGGCTAATATTGTGGTGGAAGTGGCGTACGCCCTGCCGGAAAAACAGTATCTGCAACGCGTGAAGCTGGAAGAGGGCGCGACTGTTGAAGAGGCGATTCGTGCTTCTGGCCTACTGACATTACGTAGCGATATCGATCTGACCAAAAACAAAGTCGGCATTTACAGCCGTCCGGTGAAGCTTACCGATACGGTTAACGACGGCGACCGGGTCGAAATCTATCGTCCGCTGATTGCCGATCCGAAAGAGCTACGTCGCCAGCGCGCGGAGAGATCGGCGAAATAGTTGGCTTTCTTAATGGCCTAAGACAACAAAAAAGGTGCTCATTGAGCACCTTTTTGCGTTTCTCAAACCTTACTCTTTGGTGAGTGCAGGTTTGTTGTCGATATTGGTCAGCGCACCATTGCTGCTGAAAGTCAGCGTCAGGGTCTGCTGCGTCACGCCTTCATGGCCTGGCTGCTGACGGAAGACATAGAACCAGGTGTTGGTGCCGAACGGATCGGACATCATCGGCGTTCCCAGGGCATATGCGACCTGTTGCTGCGTCATGCCAATACGGATTTTTGACACATCGTTAGGTGCAAGGTAGTTCCCCTGGTTGATGTCAGGGCGGTAAACCACTCGTTCCAGAGTGGAGCAGCCTGCGGTCAACATCAGAAGAACCGCTGCGGCAGCGGTCAGCGTTTTACAGCGCATAGTGATTTGATTCCTTTTCGGGCCCGAGCAAGACGCGACGGCTCATATGTAATATGCCGATGATAATAGACCTTTCGCCACATTAAAACCTTTGGCGCTCGGTCTGTCGGCGTTTTTATTGTTCTCTATGACCCTGAGATCCCGAAAAAGTTTATGCCGCCAGCAGTTCTTTCGCATTTGCCAGGGTATTGCGGGTGACTTCGCTGCCGCCCAGCAGGCGCGCCAGTTCCTGCAGACGGGCACGTTTGTCCAGCGGCTGCATGTGCGTTTCGGTCATCTCGCCGTCGGTTTCTTTGCTGACAAAGAAGTGATGATGGCCACAGCCTGCCACCTGCGGTAAGTGTGTCACGCACATCACCTGGGTGGATTCCCCAAGCTGACGCAGCAGTTTGCCGACCACCGCAGCGGTTGGGCCGCTGATACCGACGTCCACTTCATCGAAGATCAGCGCCGGGGTTTCCATTTTCCTGGCGGTAATGACCTGAATTGCCAGCGCGATACGCGACAGTTCACCGCCGGAGGCCACTTTCGAGATCGCCTGCAGCGGCTGGCCAGGGTTGGTGGTCACGCGGAATTCAATCCGGTTAGCGCCCTCTGCAGTCAGGTGATGCTCTTCAAACTTCACATCAATAGTGAACACGCCGTGGGGCATCGACAGCATGTGCATGCTCTCAGTGATGTGCTGGCTGAGTTCTTCTGCATAGTGCTGACGAATAGTGTGCAGCTCAGTGGCGGTTTCCAGCGCCTGACGATGATGCACGCTGACGGCCAGCGAGAGCGTTTCCAGCGAATCGGCCTGATCGTCCAGTTGCTGTTGTTCGTCGAGCAGTGATTGATGGAATTTTGGCAACTCTTCGGGCGACACGTGGTGTTTACGTGCCAGAGAGATCTGGCGCGAGATCCGCTGCTCAAGCTCAAACATGCGGTTGGGATCCAGATCCAGCCGCTCGCAGTAATGGCGCAGCTCATCGCTCGCTTCAGAGACCTGAATAGCCGCCTCTTCCAGCATATCCAACACGCCGGAAAGCTTGTTGTCCATGCCCGTCAGCTCGGTAATGAGCTGACGCACGGTATAGAGCTGGCTTTGCAGGTTCACGTCTTCGCCGTCTGCCAGTAAGCTCAGCGCCTGCTGGCTGGTCGAGAGCAGCTGGCCGCTGTTGGCGAGGCGCTTGTACTCTTCGTCGATCTGCTCAAACTCGCCGGCAAGCGGGCTGAATTCGTTCAGCTCTTTCAGCTGATAGGTCAGCAGCTCGGCGCGTGCGGTACGCTCATGGCTCTGCTGTTGATGCTGGGCCAGCTCACGGCAGCTCTGGTGCCACTGACGATAGTGTTCAGCCATCCGTTGCGTCAGCGCAAACTCACCGGCATAGCCGTCGAGTAACGCTTTTTGCTGTTCAGGCTTAATGAGCTGCTGATGGGCATGCTGGCCGTGGATCTGAATTAACAGCTGGCCGAGTTCGCGCAGCTGAGAAAGTGGCACTGAGGTTCCGTTGATAAAGCCACGGGTGCGACCGTCGCTGCTGATAACACGGCGAAGTAAGCACTCACGCCCATCTTCCAGCTGGTTCTCTTCGAGCCAGCGCTGAGCGGCGGGGGTGTCCTTCAGGGAAAAGCGGGCGCACAGGTCAGCCCGGCTGGCGCCAGCGCGTACCATGTTGCCGTCGGCCCGACCGCCAAGGCACAGCCCGAGCGCATCAATGGCAATAGATTTACCGGCACCGGTTTCCCCGGTGATGGCCGTCATGCCGCTGTGAAAATCGATTTCGAGCTCACGAACGATCGCGAAGTTGCTGATGGTCAGTTGTGCCAGCATAGCCGTTTTCCTGTATGAAAAACCATAACTGTGTTTGTGTACAGTATAAACTGGTTTTTTATACAGTAAAGTGCTGGATGCTATTTCAGAACAATTTTTTTGACCAGCCTAACTTCGAGCTTAGAGTATTGAAATAGCTGTAGTCTTTCGGGTGAATTAGATTCAGATGGTAATCGCAGCGGCGGATCAGCACATCTTCGCCTTCCTGAATCGGCAACGCGATCTGGCTGTCGCAGCTGATCTCCAGGTCGTTGCGGCGGTGGGAAAAGCGCAGCCGAATGTTGCTGCTGCTGTTAATTACCAGCGGGCGAGCCGAGAGCGTGTGCGGGAACATCGGCACCAGCGTGATGGCATCCAGAGATGGAGTCAGGATAGGGCCACCCGCAGAGAGCGAATACGCCGTCGAGCCGGTTGGCGTCGAGATAATCAGGCCGTCGGACCGCTGCGAGAAGGCAAATATTTCGTCGATATAGACTTCAAACTCAATCATGTGCGCCACTTTGCCCGGATGCAGGACCACTTCGTTGATGGCGGTGCTGATCCGTTTCTGGCAATCCTGCTGGCACACCTGGGCTTCCAGCAAAAAGCGTTTTTCACTGATGTAGTGGCCTTCCAGCACGTCGGCGAGTTGCTGCTGAGCGTTGTCCGGATCGAGGTCGGTTAAAAAGCCCAGGTTGCCACGGTTGATGCCAATGACTTTGATGTCGTAGCGGGCGAGGGTGCGTGCGGCCCCCAGCATATTACCATCACCGCCGACGACCACCGCCAGATCGGCCTGCTGACCAATCTCAGCCAGGGTGCCGGTTTTCACGTTTTTGAGCTGCAGCTCCTGGGCGATCTGTTGTTCGACGATCACGTCGTAGTTTTTGGCGCACAGCCAGCGATACAGCATTTCATGTGTTGTCAACGCAGTAGGGTGACGCGGATGACCGACAATCCCAATACACTTGAAATGCGTGTTCATTTTCTGGAGGTCCTTGTGCGAATGAATGATGACAATGTGCCTTGCTCCCTTGAAACCCGGAAACAGATCCCCATAATAATCCAGGTTAGCGAGATGATTGTGAAAAAACGCGGAGAAATTCATGAGTAGTAAAGAACAGAAAACGCCTGAGGGGCAAGCCCCGGAAGAAATTATCACGGAGCAGCACGAAGAGGTTGAGGCGGTTGAGCCTGAGGCTGGTGCTGAGCAGGTGGATCCGCGCGATGAAAAAATTGCGAATCTGGAAGCTCAGCTGGCTGAAGTCCAGACTCGCGAGCGCGACAGCCTGCTGCGCGTAAAAGCCGAAATGGATAACCTGCGTCGTCGTACCGAGCTGGACGTTGAAAAGGCGCATAAGTTTGCGTTGGAAAAATTCGTCAACGAACTGCTGCCGGTTATCGATAGCCTGGATCGCGCGCTGGAAGTGGCGGATAAAGCGAACCCGGATATGGCACCAATGGTTGAAGGGATTGAGCTGACGCTGAAATCCATGCTCGACGTGGTGAAGAAGTTCGGCGTGGAAGTGGTTGCAGACATCAACGTGCCAATGGATCCGAATGTGCATCAGGCGATTGCGATGATGGAATCTGAGGATGTTGCAGCTGGCAACGTGCTGATGGTGATGCAGAAAGGCTATACCCTGAACGGGCGTACCATTCGCGCGGCGATGGTTTCCGTTGCGAAAGCGAAGGCATAATTCGCCTTCCGTAGCGCCGGGGGGCGGCAACGCCAGCCCGGCCTACATCATGGTTATTCTGCCACGCTCTCCCGGAGCGGTTTTACCGGCAACACTTTTACCTGCTTAATCATATTGTCCTGCACGTCCAGGATATCAATATCATACTGGCCAATGCGCACCCGGGTGCCTGCCGCTGGGATCTCTTCCAGCGCTTCCAGAATCATGCCGTTAATGGTGCGGGCCTCGTCTTCCGGCATCTGCCAGTTAAAGGCTTTGTTCAGTTCACGCACGCTGGCGCTGCCGTCAATCAGCACCGAGCCGTCGTTTTGCGGCGTGACTTCTTCGGCAAGCGAAGGGGACATCGAGGTGGTAAAGTCGCCCACGATCTCTTCCAGAATATCTTCTACCGTCACCAGCCCCTGAATATCACCGTACTCATCGACCACCAGACCAACTTTCTTTTTATTGCGCTGAAATTTAACCAGCTGGGTACTGAGCGGCGTGCCTTCCGGGATGTAGTAAATCTCATCCGCCGCGCGCAGCATCACCTCTTTGGTGAACTCTTTTTTCTCGGTCATCAGGCGGTACGCTTCGCGCACGCGTAACATGCTAATGGTATCGTCTAGTGAATCCCGGTATAGCACGATCCGGCCATGCGGAGAGTGGGTCAGCTGGCGGACGATGGCTCTCCAGTCGTCGTTAATATCAATCCCAACGATTTCATTGCGCGGCACCATGATGTCGTCCACGCTCACCTTTTCCAGATCCAGCACCGACAGCAGCATATCCTGGTTGCGGCGCGAGATTTGCGAGCGCGACTCGTGAACAATGGTGCGTAATTCGTCTTTGCTCAGCGCGCTGCTGATCACCACATCGGCTTTGATTCCCACCATGCGCATCAGCACCCGCGTCACGCTGTTCAGCAGCCATACCAGCGGCATCATCAGAATGAGTAACGGTGCGAGCAGTACGCTGCTGGGGTAGGCGACTTTTTCGGGGTACAGCGCGGCGATGGTTTTTGGCAGCACTTCGGCGAAGACCAGCACCACAAACGTCAGCACCCCGGTGGCAATGGCGACACCGGCGTTACCGTACAGGCGCATGCCGACAATGGTGCCCAGCGCGGAGGCGAGAATATTGACCAGGTTATTGCCAATGAGCACCAGGCTTATCAGGCGATCCGGTTTGCGCAGCAGTTTTTCGACACGGCGGGCGGCCCGGTTACCCTGTTTGGCGCGATGGCGTAAACGGTAGCGATTCAGCGTCATCATGCCGGTTTCTGAGCCGGAGAAATAGGCGGAGATAACCACCATGACGATCAGGGTAACGATCAGCGTGGTAGTGGAGATGTGTTCCAGGGGGAACTCCTTGGTTTTTAGCTGGCGAGTTGCTGGATGACGCGGCTGCCAAAGTAGGCCAGGGTCAGAATGCCTGCACCTGCAACGTTGAACCAGACCACGCGACGACCGCGCCAGCCTTCATGATAGTGGCCCCACAACAGGACAATATAGACAAACCACGCAATGATAGAGAGCACGGCCTTGTCGATATTCTCGAGGCTGAAGAGATTTTGCATATAAAACAGGCCGGTGCACAGCGTCAGGGTCAGCAGCACCACGCCGACCTGGGTGATGTGAAACATCTTTCGCTCGATGCTCATCAGCGGCGGCATTTCGTTACTGAAGGCCAGCTTTTTGTTCTTTAACTGGTAGTCAATCCACGCCAGCTGGAGCGCGTACAGTGCGGCAATAATCAACGTGGCGTACGAGAACAGCGACAGGCCGATATGCACCATCATACCCGGCGTGGCCTCAAGATGGGTGATGAACTCGTTCGGGACGAAGGTGGCGAACGCCAGGTTAATCAGCGCGAAGGCATAGACAATCGGCAGCAGCAGCCAGCCACGGTTTTTTGAGGCGACGATGGTCATCACAGTACAGATCATCAGGCTGACCAGCGAACCGACATTAAGCAGGCTCAGGTTTTGCCCGCTGCCGTCGCCCGGCAGAATACGCGCTTCGAGCGCAAAAGCATGGCTTATCAACGCAATCACTGCCGACAGAATAGCCATTCGCCGCCAGCCGCTGTTTTTTTGCAGCAGGCCGGGGATGATCAGCGCAAGGCTGACAGAGTACGCCACCAGGGCGATCAGTGCGAAAACAGGCATAGAGTGTCGACAGTTGTCTTAATGAGAAAGAGAGGCAGTATAACGTTACGCGACGCCTGCTCCAACCGTTGCATAACAACAAAGGCGCCTTCATGTTATACTGCGGCAAAATTCTGTGTACGTGTCGCTACTGCGACCTAACGTTTCTACCTCAGGCGAGAGACAATGTTTGATAATTTAACCGATCGTTTGTCGCGCTCGCTGCGCAACATCAGCGGCCGTGGACGCCTTACCGAAGACAACATCAAAGAGACGCTGCGCGAAGTGCGCATGGCGCTGCTTGAAGCAGACGTCGCGTTGCCGGTGGTGCGTGATTTTATCAGCCGCGTAAAAGAGAAAGCGGTTGGTCACGAAGTTAACAAGAGCCTGACCCCGGGTCAGGAGTTCGTCAAAATCGTACGAAGCGAGTTGGTTTCGGCGATGGGCGAAGAGAACCAGAGCCTGAACCTTGCCGCGCAACCGCCAGCCGTGGTGCTGATGGCCGGTCTGCAGGGGGCGGGTAAAACCACCAGCGTCGCGAAGCTGGGTAAGTTCCTGCGCGAAAAGCACAAGAAAAAAGTGCTGGTCGTTTCTGCCGACGTTTATCGCCCGGCGGCGATCAAACAGCTGCAAACCCTGGCTGAACAGGTTGAGGTCGACTTCTTCCCGTCTGACGTGGCGCAGAAGCCAATCGACATCGTTAACGCGGCGCTGAAAGAAGCGAAGCTGAAATTCTTCGATGTGCTGCTGGTGGATACCGCTGGTCGTCTGCACGTTGACGAAGCGATGATGGACGAAATCAAACAGGTACATGCCGCGATCAATCCGGTTGAAACCCTGTTTGTCGTCGATGCCATGACCGGCCAGGATGCGGCGAATACCGCGAAAGCGTTTAACGAAGCCCTGCCGCTGACCGGTGTGGTACTGACCAAAGTGGACGGCGACGCCCGCGGCGGTGCGGCGCTCTCTATTCGCCATATCACCGGCAAGCCGATTAAGTTCCTTGGCGTCGGCGAGAAGACCGAAGCGCTGGAGCCGTTCCATCCGGACCGTATTGCCTCCCGTATCCTCGGCATGGGCGACGTGCTGTCGCTGATCGAAGATATCGAGAGTAAAGTTGACCGCGCGCAGGCCGAGAAGCTGGCAAGCAAGCTGAAAAAAGGCGACGGGTTCGATCTGACCGACTTCCTGGAACAGCTGCGCCAGATGAAAAACATGGGCGGCATGGCGAGCCTGATGGGCAAGCTGCCGGGCATGGGCCAGATCCCGGACAACGTGAAAGCACAGATGGACGACAAAGTTCTGGTGCGTATGGAGGCGATTATCAACTCCATGACGCTGAAAGAGCGCGCGAAGCCAGAAATTATTAAAGGCTCCCGCAAACGCCGTATCGCGGCGGGTTGTGGGATGCAGGTACAGGACGTTAACCGCCTTCTGAAGCAGTTCGACGACATGCAGCGCATGATGAAGAAGATGAAAAAAGGCGGTATGGCGAAGATGATGCGCGGCATGAAAGGGATGATGCCCCCAGGTTTTCCAGGGCGTTAAGTGCTTTAGAGATTGCTTTTCGCGCGGAAATGAGTAAAATTTTCGGGCTTTTAATATGACACCGGGCTCCTTCCCTCGATGGGGCCCGGTGTTTTATTCACACAAGAGGATGTTATGGTAACTATTCGTTTAGCACGTCACGGCGCGAAAAAGCGTCCGTTCTACCAGGTTGTTGTTACTGACAGCCGTAACGCACGCAACGGTCGCTTCATCGAGCGCGTTGGTTTCTTCAACCCTATCGCTAGCGGTAACGAAGAAGAAACTCGCCTGGATCTGGATCGTATCGCTCACTGGGTTGGCCTGGGCGCTACTGTATCCGATCGCGTTGCTACGCTGATCAAAGCTGCAAACAAAGCAGCTTAATCTGTCACGGTGGTCATGATGAGCAAAAAAGCACCTGTTGAACCGATTGTATTGGGCAAAATGGGTTCTTGCTACGGTATCCGTGGCTGGCTCAGAGTGTTTTCCTCCACCGAAGACGCCGAAAGCATTTTTGACTATCAGCCCTGGTTTATCCAGAAGGCGGGTCAGTGGCAAGAGGTCGAGCTGGAAAGCTGGCGTCACCACAATCAGGATATCGTTATCAAGCTGAAAGGCGTTGACGATCGCGATGCCGCGAATGCACTGACTAATTGCGAAATTGTTGTGGATTCGTCGCAGTTGCCAAAGCTGGATGATGGCTACTACTGGAAAGACCTTATCGGTTGCCAGGTTGTCACCACCGAAGGCTATGGTCTGGGTAAAGTCATCGATATGATGGAAACCGGATCCAATGACGTTCTCGTCATTAAGGCAAACCTGAAAGATGCGTTTGGTATCAAGGAGCGGTTGGTTCCGTTCCTCGATGGACAGGTTATCAAGAAAGTCGATCTCGCTACTCAAACGATTGAAGTAGATTGGGATCCTGGTTTTTAAATTCTCCTGAAAACGGTAAAAGACGGCGCTATGTGGATTGGCATAATTAGCCTGTTTCCTGAAATGTTCCGCGCGATTACTGATTACGGGGTAACTGGCCGGGCAGTAAAAAATGGCCTGCTGAGCATCGAGAGCTGGAGTCCACGTGACTTCACGCATGACCGGCACCGTACCGTGGACGAACGTCCTTACGGCGGCGGACCGGGGATGCTCATGATGGTGCAACCCTTACGGGATGCCATCGCAGCAGCAAAAGCCGCGGCAGGTGAAGGCGCAAAGGTGATTTATCTGTCACCTCAGGGACGCAAGCTTGATCAAGCGGGCGTCAGCGAACTGGCAACGAATCAAAAGCTGATTCTGGTGTGCGGTCGCTACGAAGGAATAGATGAGCGCGTAATTCAGACCGAGATTGACGAAGAATGGTCTATCGGCGATTACGTTCTCAGCGGTGGTGAGTTACCGGCGATGACGCTGATTGACTCCGTTTCCCGGTTCATTCCGGGGGTACTGGGTCACGAAGCTTCGGCAACAGAAGATTCTTTTGCCGATGGATTGCTGGACTGCCCACACTATACCCGTCCTGAAGTGTTAGAAGGGATGGAGGTACCGCCGGTTTTACTGTCGGGAAACCATGCCGAGATTCGTCGCTGGCGTCTGAAGCAGTCGCTGGGCCGTACCTGGCTTAGAAGACCTGAACTTCTGGAAAACCTGGCTCTGACTGAAGAGCAAGCAAAGTTGCTGGCCGAGTTCAAAACTGAATACGCGCAGCAACAGAAACATGATGGGATGGCCTGAGGCCCCCGAATATCAGTTTACCCAGGATAAGAGATTAAATTATGAGCAACATTATTAAGCAAATTGAACAAGAGCAGATGAAGCAGGACGTACCTTCATTCCGTCCGGGTGATTCCGTGGAAGTGAAAGTATGGGTTGTTGAAGGTTCCAAAAAACGTCTGCAGGCATTCGAGGGCGTGGTTATCGCTATTCGTAACCGCGGTCTGCACTCTGCATTCACTGTTCGTAAAATTTCCAACGGCGAAGGTGTTGAGCGTGTCTTCCAGACTCACTCTCCAGTAGTTGACAGCATTACTGTCAAACGTCGTGGTGCTGTACGTAAAGCTAAACTGTACTACCTGCGTGAGCGTACTGGTAAGTCTGCTCGTATCAAAGAGCGTCTTGGCTAAGACCCGCTTAAGCAACATCCTGATAAAAAGGGCTGGCCGCAAGGCTGGCCCTTTTTTTGTCTCTGTGCGCTATACACATTAACCAATTCGTCATAAATCGTTTACAATGCCCCTGCTTTAATGGAGGGGATGTGAAGACGAATCAGCAGCAGGCACCATGGCAACGCATCGCGGTCAGTATCGCGCTGTTCGCGATCCTGCTGATCGTCATCGCGCCGCTGATCTCTGTTGCGCTGCAAAAAGATCCCATGAGCGCGATGCCTGGGATGCATCATGATATGAGTATGATGTCGGAGCATCACGCGCCCTCAGAGAGCGTTCCGGTTGACCATGCTGAAGCCTGCGGATACTGCGTACTGTTGACGCACGTTCCGGGCGTGATGCTGGCGCTGGTGATGCTGCTCGGCGCACGAGTACTCAGACAGCGTCTTATCCCGCCGCGACCCGTCGTTCACCACTGGCACTTCTTCCCCTGGCTTTGCCCCGATACCCGCGCGCCGCCGCAGACGTCTGCTTTATTCCTGTAAAAATAATGTACGCCATCGCGTATTGATAACTTTTTGCCGTAAAAGGGAAAGCATGACTACCTGCAACTCGCGCGCAGCATGGGGCAACCTGCTGCGTCGTCTTCACTTCTATGTTGGTCTGTTTGTCGGACCGTTTATCTTTATTGCTGCCCTGTCCGGGACGCTGTACGTCGCGACGCCGCAGCTGGAGAACAGCCTCTACCATCATGCACTGTTCAGCGATACGCAGGGCCAGGCACGTCCGCTGGCCGAGCAAATCGCCGTCGCGGAGCAGGTCACCGGTGGCGAGCTGCGCTTGCAGGCGGTGCGTCCGGGTCTGACAACAGGTGAGACCACCCGTGTGATGTACGTTGATCCGGCGCTGAAGGCTTCGGAAAACCGGGCGATATTTATCGATCCGGTCAGCCTCGAAGTGCGCGGCGATATGACGGTCTATGGCACCAGCGGTATTCTGCCGTTACGGCAAACCATCGACTATCTGCATCAGTCTTTGCTGCTGGGCGATGTGGGGCGTCTTTATAGCGAGCTGGCCGCATCCTGGATGTGGATTGCCGCGCTGGGTGGGATCGCGCTGTGGTTCTCAACCCGGCCAAAACGTCGCATCAATAACCGCTTTCAGAACCGCCGCCGGGTGCATGTGTCGCTCGGCTGGGTTCTGCTGACCGGTATGCTACTGTTCTCTGCTACCGGCCTGACCTGGTCTCAGTGGGCGGGCGGCAATGTGGATAAACTGCGGGCGGAAATGGGCTGGCTGACGCCGCAGGTCAACACGCAGCTTCATGGCCCGGCGGGGGTGACCGACCCGCATGCTGAGCATCATGGGCATCCTATGACCATGCCGATGCCGCAGATGAAACCCGATCTGACGCTGTTTGATGGGGTTCTGCACGCCGCCAATACCGCGGGCATTGATGCCACGAAGCTGGAGATCCGCCCGGCGAAGAGCGGCACGCAGGCGTGGACCGTGACCGAGATTGACCGTAGCTGGCCGACCCAGGTCGACGCGGTGGCCGTTGACCCCGGCACGTTGACTGTGCTCGACCATACCCGCTTTGCTGATTATCCGCTGATGGCCAAACTGACCCGCTGGGGCGTGGATTTCCACATGGGCGTGCTGTTTGGCCTGCCGAACCAGCTGGTGCTGATCGCATTTGGCATTGGGCTGTGCGTGATGATCGTCTGGGGCTATCGGATGTGGTGGATGCGCAGACCGAAGCAGACGGCAACCGATCCCGCCTCGACCCTGGTCCAGACCTGGCTCATGCTGCCGGTATGGGGACGCATGCTGTCGTTAGTCATCAGCGTGCTGCTGGGGCTGGCGATGCCGGTGATGGGCTGCAGTCTGGTGCTGTTCGTTATGGCTGACTGGCTGCGCTGGCGGTCTGCGACGAAGCTGTCGCTGGCTGAGCCAATAAAATAGTCGTGCAGGACGTGCCAATAACTGCCGCCTGGCGGTGGTTGTCGGCACGTCGCTTAGTTGCATTAATTTAAGCGGCTGGCCTGGGTTCCCTCTTTCATGCCGTGCTGCCAGGCTTCACGCAGCTTAGTGTTGTTATCCGCCGTATCGCAGCTGGCCGGGAAAATCCGGCCCGCTAATCCCCAGGCATAAACAAAGTTCTCCTGACAAATTTTCTCCTGCCCCTCTTTGTACCCGCTCAGATACTCAGAACGATCCACTTTCGGGTCGTTAAAGTTAGCCGCCAGCGATTGGTTGGATTTTACGGCTACGCCGTTCATGGCGTCTTCTTTACCGGCATCGAACCAGTCGGTTCCCGTCCAGGTGGGTTGATGCGTGTAAGGATCGATCTGACATGCAGTTAAAAGCAGGCACAGCAAAGAGGTCACAATAAAGCGCATAAGGCATTCTCCCTTTTTCATTCAGCATAGCCTGGCGCAGATAACGCGTGCTGTAATTTTTACGTTACACATTAATCGAATGTTTTTTGCCTTAAATTGCATGCTGTAAAGTATTATTTACGTATTTTGGATTGAAATCTTTACTATCTGTGGTATCGTTGGGTTTCCTCGCTGAGGAAAACAACTATCGCAAACGAGCTTCCAGGATCGCCATCATGCAAAAAGACGCGCTGAATAACGTACATATTACCGACGAACACGTTCTGATCACCCCGGACCAACTGAAAGCGGAATTCCCGCTGAGCGTTGAGCAAGAGGCGCAAATCGCGCACTCCCGCCAGACCATTTCCAATATCATTGCCGGACGCGATCCGCGTTTGTTGGTGGTATGCGGTCCGTGCTCTATCCACGATCCAGAAACTGCCATCGAATATGCTCAGCGTTTTAAAGCCCTTGCCGAAGAGGTCAGCGATAACCTCTATCTCGTCATGCGCGTCTATTTTGAAAAACCTCGTACCACCGTTGGCTGGAAAGGGTTGATTAACGATCCTCACATGGATGGTTCGTTTGATGTCGAAGCTGGCCTGAAGATTGCGCGCCATCTTCTGGTCGAGCTGGTGAACATGGGCCTGCCGCTGGCAACAGAAGCGCTGGATCCAAACAGCCCGCAGTACCTGGGCGATCTGTTCAGCTGGTCGGCAATCGGTGCCCGTACGACCGAGTCGCAAACCCACCGTGAGATGGCGTCTGGCCTGTCTATGCCGGTTGGTTTCAAAAACGGTACCGACGGCAGCCTGGCGACGGCGATCAACGCCATGCGTGCTGCGGCGATGCCGCACCGCTTCGTCGGTATCAACCAGGCCGGTCAGGTTTGTCTGCTGCAGACGCAGGGCAACCCGGATGGTCACGTTATCCTGCGTGGCGGCAAGGCACCAAACTACAGCCCGGCAGATGTCGCGCAGTGCGAAAAAGAGATGGAACAGGCAGGACTGCGCCCGGCACTGATGGTAGATTGCAGTCATGGTAATTCTAATAAAGATTACCGTCGTCAGCCTGCGGTGGCAGAATCCGTCGTGGCGCAGATTAAAGATGGCAACCGTTCGATTATTGGCCTGATGATTGAAAGTAACATCCATGAAGGCAATCAATCATCCGAACAGCCGCGCAGCGCTATGAAACACGGTGTCTCCGTGACCGATGCCTGCATTAGCTGGGAAGCCACCGATGCGCTGCTGCGTGAGATCCACAAAGATTTGAACGGCCAGCTGGCGACGCGTCTGGCTTAAGAGGTTTGTTATGGTTGCTGAATTGACCGCATTACGCGATCAAATTGATGAGGTGGATAAGGCGCTGCTGGATCTGCTGGCGCGCCGGATGGCGCTGGTCGCTGAAGTCGGCGAGGTCAAAAGTAAATACGGCCTGCCGATTTACGTGCCAGAGCGCGAAGCCTCCATGCTGGCATCACGGCGGAAAGAGGCCCAGGCGCTGGGCGTCTCGCCGGATCTGATTGAAGATGTGCTGCGCCGCGTGATGCGGGAATCCTACTCCAGTGAAAATGACAAAGGCTTCAAAACCCTCTGTCCAACGCTGCGCCCGGTCGTCATTGTTGGCGGCGACGGGCAGATGGGGCGTCTGTTTGAGAAGATGCTGACGCTTTCTGGCTACCAGGTGCGGATCCTCGAAAAAGAGGACTGGGCGCAGGCAGAGGCGACGGTCGCAGACGCAGGCATGGTGATTGTCAGCGTTCCGATCCACGTGACCGAAGAGATTATTGCTAAACTGCCTCCGCTGCCGGAAGACTGCATTTTGGTTGATCTGGCCTCGGTCAAAAATGGTCCGCTGCAGGCGATGCTGGCCGCGCATAACGGTCCGGTTCTTGGTCTGCACCCGATGTTTGGCCCGGACAGCGGCAGCCTGGCAAAACAGGTTGTCGTGTACTGCGATGGCCGCCAGCCGGAAGCTTATCAGTGGTTCCTGGAACAGATGCAGGTGTGGGGTGCACGTTTACACCGGATCAGCGCCGTCGAGCACGACCAGAACATGGCCTTTATCCAGGCGCTGCGCCACTTCGCGACCTTCGCATATGGCCTGCATCTGGCAGAAGAGAATGTCCAGCTTGAGCAACTGCTGTCGTTGTCATCACCGATTTACCGTCTTGAACTGGCGATGGTCGGGCGTCTCTTTGCTCAGGATCCACAGCTGTATGCCGACATCATCATGTCGTCGGGCAGCAATCTTGCGCTGATCAAACGTTACTACCAGCGTTTTGGTGAAGCGATCACTTTGCTGGAGCAGGGTGATAAACAGGCCTTTATCGACAGCTTCCGTAAGGTCGAGCACTGGTTTGGCGATTACGCCCAGCGCTTCCAGAACGAAAGTCGAATTTTACTGCGACAGGCCAACGACAGTCGCCAGTAATCTAATGATGTATATACTAAAAGCCAGCACTGCTGGCTTTTTTCATTTTGGGGATTTGTCATGGCCGAACCACGCGTTCTGTTTGATTATACGGGGCATTTACCGGAATGCCCGACCTGGTGCGAAGCGGAAAACGCCCTGTATTGGGCAGATATACTGGAAGGCGAGATCCACCGATATCACCTGCCTACGGCGGAACACACCGTTTTGTCCTTCCACGAAGAAGTGGGGTGTTTTGCTCTACGCCACGGCGGCTTTATTGTTGCCATGCGTAATGCCATCTGGCTGACCGACAGGCAGGGGCTGCTGCAGCGTAAGGTCTGCGATAATCCGTCCAATCCGCAGCTGGCGCGCTTTAATGACGGCGGCACGGATCATTTTGGCCGCTTCTATGCGGGAACCTTCTGGGGGCCGGGCGACTATAACGGTGCGCTGCTGATGCGGATCGACAATGACCTGACGCCGAAGGTCATCCAGTGTGATATCCACGGTCATAACGGTCTGGCATTCAGCGAAGATAAGCGCTGGATGTATACCTCTGATACGCCAAATGCCGTGATTTATCGCACGCCGCTGGACGAGCAGGGCGAGCCTGGCAAACGGGAGATATTTCATCGCTTTCTGCCGGGAGAAGGGATCCCCGACGGTGCGGCGATGGATGTCGAAGGCTGTTACTGGAGCGCACTGTTCGACGGCTGGCGCATCGCGCGCTTTTCTCCGCAGGGGGAACAGCTGGAAGAGTACCGCCTGCCAGTGCGCTACCCGACGATGGTTTGTTTCGGTGGTGACGATATGCAAACGCTTTTTATCACCACCACCCGTGAAAACATGGATCCGCAGGAGATTGCGGCCTGGCCGCTATCCGGGGCTATTTTCACCCTGCCGGTTAGCGTGGCAGGGGTGAAAAAAAGCCTCTTTATACCGCGTTAAGCCGGATCCACCGGGACGACGTTCTCGCTCGGATAGCAGCCCAGCACCTTCATCGAACGGGTAATTTTACCCAGCTCGCGCAGGGCTTTCTGCATGGATGCAGATTCCAGGTTGGCCTGGATATCGAGATAAAACATCTCTTCCCACGGGTTGCCGTGAATAGGACGGGATTCCAGTTTGGTCATGATCAGATTGTGGTTACGCAGCACCAGCAGCGCCTCAACCAGCGCACCCGCCTGTTGGCCGGTTGCCATCAGCAGCGTGGTTTTAGCTGGAACCTGATCGGAAACGTCGATGGCTTTACGCGCTAGCACAACAAAACGGGTGATGTTTTGCGTCTGGTTCGCCAGATTACGCTCCAGAACCTGCAATCCATACAGTGCCCCGCCCGCTTCATTCCCCAGTGCGGCAACGGTAGGGGTATTGGTCTGAGCCACTTTCTCCATGGCGGCTGAGGTGCTCTCGGTATACTCAATTTTCCAGCCCGGATAGCGGTTCAGGAACTGGCTACACTGCTGGAACGGCTGCGGATGGCTGTACACCGTCTCGATCTTACTCAGGTCGGTAGAGCCGCTCACCAGCACGCAGTGGTCGATAGGGATGGTCAGTTCGCCAACCAGCGACAGGGTGGTGTGCTGGAGTAAATCGTAGACGTCGTTAATCGCGCCGGAACTGGTGTTCTCGATTGGGACGATGGCGTAATCCGCTTGCCCGGTTTCAACCTGATTGAAAATATCGGCAAATTTCGCACAGCCGCTCTCGATAAACTCTTCAAAATGGCGGGCAGCGTACTGACGAGCCGCAAGGTGGGAATAGGACCCTTTTGGCCCCAGGAAGGCAACGCGCGCAGAGTGCGGATTGGTTTTATTCAGATGCTGTTGCAGTAACGCCTGTTGAGTCAGGACCGAATCTTCAATAATCAGCTGGAACAGGCGAGTGATGTAATGCGCGTCCAGATGATGCGTTTTACCGAGCGTAATCAAGCGTTCCAGCAGATCACGCTCACGATCGATATCGCGTACCGGACGATGCGAAGCCAGTTTCGCCTTGCCAACCTCGACGGCAAGCGCGCGGCGTTCTGCCAGCATTGAAAGCAATTTTTCATCCAGAGTGCTGATCTTATCTCGCAGGTCCAGTAACGGGTTTTCCGATGTCATAGTGTTGCCTTTGTCTTTTATCGTTATCAATAAAAAAGGCCCCCCGGTGTGGGAGGCCTTGTTGTTCGTCTTCGCATTCTTTATCACACGACGAAACGCCTCCCAATCAGGGGAAGGTAAAAAAGAATGCGAAGAAAAACGGTTTAGTGGTCATAAGTGATCTCTTCAATAGACTGACTTAAAGTACCCGTACTGTTTTCACCCTGTCAATAAAAAACGCGCCCGAAGGCGCGTTGGCGAGACACTCAATGTAAAGGATTACTCTTCTTCTTCAACTTCAACGAAGCTTGCGTCTTTCACTGATGTTGCTGCACGACGGGCTTCACCTTTGTGCTGCACTTTATTGAGCTGCCGTTCCAGCTTGTTAATCAAATCGTTGATGGCGGTGTACATATCTTCATGTTTTGCGCTGGCGACCAGATGGCCGTTTGGAGTATTGATAGTTGCGTCAGCGATGAAACCCTGCGGCTCCTTAGAAAGAATGATATGTGGCTTGATCAGGTGAGTTTGCCATTTATCCAGTTTGGCGAGACGGTCTGCGACGTGCTGGCGTATTGCCGGAGTAATTTCCATTTGTTTACTGGTAATGTTCATTGTCATAAATTTTACCTCTTGTCTTTCCCGTCTTGGTGATTCCAGCATACCGTTCTTAATGTCAAAATACGTGATCTAAATCACATTTTTATGTCACTTTTTGTCAGCGGATTCTTTTTGTGAGGCAGGACAGGAAGAATCAACTTTTACCTTGTCGAGTGGGCAAACTGCGTTCATAGTTGATAGGATTCGTGCGGGCTAAACCGGTTCAGCCTACGACAGATATGAATAAAAAAACGGCAGCCCGCGGGCTGCCGTTTTGCATATTGATGAAGGATCAGGAATTGCTGCTGTTGGCGGCAATAATCTTCGCAACTTTTTCCGCCTGTGCAGTCATCTGCATCTGGCGGTAGGCGTTTTCCATCAGCGTCAGGCCATCACGGGTAGCCTGGGTATCCGGATAATCACGCAGCATGCCTTCAACGCGGTTCACGACGGCAACCCATGCACCACGGCGGGTGTAATAATCCGCGACAGAGTATTCGTATTTAGCCAAACGATCTTTCAGGAACACCAGCCGCTTGCCGGCATCCGTAACATACTGGCTGTTCGGATAGCCACGCACCAGTTTGGAGAAGTCGTTGAACGCATCGCGGGCGTGCTGAGGGTCACGGTCTGAACGATCCACACCAAAGAAGCCTTGCAATGCACTGTCATCCAGCGCCATGTTGGTCAGGCCGCGCATATACATAACATAGTCAATATTTGGATGGGTCGGATTCAGACGCATGAATCGATCAATCGTTGCCTGCGCCAGCGGCAGATCGGCATTTTTATAGTAGGCGTAGATCAGATCTAACTGTACCTGCTGGGAATAAGGACCAAATGGATAACGATTATCCAGCGCTTCCAGTTGCGTTATCGCCTGTTTCCAGTTACCGTCCTGCAGCTTTTGCTGAGCAGTCGCATAGATTTCATTCGGCGGATTGTCAGGGACCTGTTCATTCGAACCGGAGCAGCCCACCAAAGCCAGGCTCAACGTGGCCGCTGCCACCAGATATTTCATGCGCGTCATGACGTTTTGACTTTCCTCAAATGTTTGTCCGGGAGAATCTCTTTCCTGCTCCCGATTAAGACCAGCTACAATAGCACACTATATTAAACGGCAAAGCCGTAAAACCCAACGTTAAACGAAGAAGCAGTCTATGGCACAACGAGTAGAACTCACCGCAACAGTCTCCGAAAAACAGCTCGGACAACGCTTAGATCAGGCTTTGGCCGAAATGTTCCCTGATTATTCGCGTTCACGCATAAAAGAATGGATTCTGGACCAGCGCGTGCTGGTCAATGGCAAGATTTGGGATAAGCCAAAAGAAAAAGTGTTGGGTGGGGAAGTTGTTGCCATCAATGCTGATATCGAAGAAGAAGTCCGCTTCGAAGCCCAGGATATCCCGCTGAATATCGTTTATGAAGATGACGACATTCTGGTAATCAACAAGCCGCGAGATTTAGTCGTGCACCCTGGTGCAGGCAACCCTGACGGCACAGTGCTGAATGCACTGCTGCACTATTATCCACCTATCGCTGACGTACCGCGTGCGGGGATCGTTCACCGTCTGGATAAGGACACGACCGGCCTGATGGTCGTTGCGAAGACCATTCCGGCGCAAACGCATCTGGTAGAAGCTCTGCAGCTGCGTGAAATCACCCGTGAGTATGAAGCCGTCGCAATTGGTCATATGACCTCAGGCGGGACGGTTGAGCAGCCAATTAGCCGTCATCCAACGAAACGTACCCATATGTCTGTCCATCCAATGGGCAAACCGGCGGTTACGCACTATCGCATTATGGAACATTTCCGCATTCATACGCGTCTGCGTCTGCGACTGGAAACCGGGCGTACGCATCAGATCCGTGTTCATATGTCCCATATCACCCATCCGCTGGTGGGCGATCAGGTCTATGGTGGCCGTCCGCGTCCGCCAAAAGGTGCGTCTGAAGAGTTTATCGCTATGCTGCGTAAATTCGACCGACAGGCTCTGCATGCGACCATGCTGCGTCTTTATCATCCGATCACCGGTATTGAGATGGAGTGGCATGCGCCAATCCCTCAGGATATGGTGGATCTGATCGACGCGATGCGTGCCGATTTTGAAGAGCATAAAGACAACGTGGATTGGCTATGACCAAACTGATTGTCCCGGAGTGGGCCATGCCGAAAGGCGTAGCCGCCTGCAGTTCCACCCGTATCGGTGGTGTCAGTGAGGGAGCCTGGGAATCATTAAACCTGGGCGCTCACTGTGGCGACAATCTCGACCACGTCGAGGAGAACCGCCAGCGCATGTTCGCGGCAGGTCGGCTGCCATCAAAACCGGTCTGGCTTGAGCAAGTACATGGTTCTGATGTGCTGAAACTCACCGGTGAACCCTACGCCTCAAAGCGTGCAGATGCGTCCTATAGCAATACTCCGGGCACAGTGTGTGCCGTCATGACCGCCGACTGTCTGCCGGTGCTGTTCTGCAATACAGCCGGGACCGAAGTTGCCGCCGCCCATGCGGGCTGGCGTGGTTTGTGCGCGGGGGTGCTGGAAGAAACTGTCGCCTGCTTTGCGGATAGTGCGGATAACATCGTTGCCTGGCTTGGCCCGGCGATTGGCCCGCAGGCGTTCGAAGTGGGGCCGGAAGTCCGTGCGGCATTTATGGAAAAAGATCCACAAGCTGAGCGTGCTTTCCATCCGGCAGGGGATAAATTTATGGCTGATATCTATCTCCTGGCCCGTCAACGCCTGATGAACGTGGGTGTTAATCAGATCTACGGTGGCGATCGCTGCACATTCACCGAAACGGGTGATTTCTTCTCTTATCGTCGCGACAAGACGACAGGTCGTATGGCAAGTTTCATTTGGCTGATATAACCTAAAGAATCAAGACGATCCGGCACGCGCCGTTTTCTTTTCGCATAATTCAGGTCATTCACCTTGAATAATTGAGGGATGACCTCATTTAATCTCCAGTAGCAAATTTGACCTGTTATGGGAGGAGTTATGCGTCTGGATCGTCTTACCAATAAATTCCAGCTGGCACTCGCCGACGCCCAGTCTCTCGCACTGGGGCGCGACAACCAATTTATCGAACCTCTTCATTTAATGAGCGCCTTGCTGAATCAGGAAGGGGGGTCGGTACGTCCTTTGCTTACGTCTGCCGGCATTAATGCGGGCCAGTTACGCACGGCTATCGATCAGGCGTTGAGCCGTTTGCCACAGGTGGAAGGTACCGGTGGTGATGTTCAACCGTCTCAGGATCTGGTGCGCGTTCTGAATCTTTGCGACAAGCTGGCGCAAAAGCGTGGGGACAATTTTATTTCGTCAGAGCTGTTTGTTCTGGCGGTGCTTGAATCACGTGGCACGTTGACCGACCTGCTGAAAACCGCTGGTGCAACCACGGCCAACGTGACTCAGGCGATTGCACAGATGCGTGGAGGTGAAAGCGTGAACGATCAGGGTGCCGAAGACCAGCGTCAGGCGTTGAAGAAATTTACCGTCGACCTGACTGAGCGTGCTGAACAGGGCAAGCTGGATCCGGTGATTGGCCGTGACGAAGAGATTCGCCGCACAATTCAGGTTCTGCAGCGCCGGACCAAAAATAACCCCGTGCTCATCGGTGAGCCGGGTGTCGGTAAAACCGCCATTGTTGAAGGACTGGCGCAGCGTATCGTTAATGGCGAAGTTCCTGAAGGCTTAAAAGGCCGTCGGGTACTCGCGCTCGATATGGGGGCGCTGGTGGCCGGGGCAAAATACCGGGGTGAGTTCGAAGAGCGCTTAAAAGGCGTGCTTAACGATCTGTCGAAACAGGAAGGCAACGTTATCCTGTTTATAGATGAGCTGCACACCATGGTCGGAGCGGGTAAGGCCGACGGGGCAATGGATGCCGGGAACATGCTGAAGCCGGCGCTGGCGCGAGGTGAACTGCACTGCGTGGGGGCCACAACCCTTGATGAGTATCGGCAGTACATTGAAAAAGACGCTGCGCTGGAACGTCGCTTCCAGAAAGTCATTGTCGCTGAACCGTCAGTAGAAGATACCATCGCCATTCTGCGTGGTCTGAAAGAGCGTTATGAGCTGCATCATCATGTGCAGATCACCGACCCGGCTATCGTGGCGGCGGCAACGTTATCGCATCGTTATATCGCCGACAGGCAACTGCCGGACAAGGCCATCGATCTGATCGATGAGGCGGCCTCCAGCATTCGTATGCAGATTGACTCGAAGCCGGAAGAGCTGGACAGGCTCGATCGTCGCATTATTCAGCTCAAGCTTGAACAGCAGGCGCTGAAGAAAGAGTCGGATGAAGCCAGTAAGAAACGCCTGGATATGCTCAATGAAGAGCTCGATGACAAAGAGCGTCAATATTCCGGCTTAGAAGAAGAGTGGAAAGCGGAAAAAGCGTCCCTTTCGGGCACACAGACAATTAAAGCTGAACTGGAGCAGGCGAAGCTTGCGATAGAACAGGCGCGTCGCGTGGGCGACCTGGCGCAAATGTCTGAGCTGCAGTACGGTAAAATTCCGGAACTGGAAAAACAGCTGGCGGCCGCAACCCAGTCCGAAGGCAAAACCATGCGTCTGTTACGTAATAAGGTGACGGATGCAGAGATCGCGGAGGTGCTGGCGCGCTGGACCGGGATCCCGGTAGCCAGGATGCTGGAAGGTGAGCGTGACAAACTGCTGCGGATGGAGCAAGACCTGCACCACCGGGTGATTGGCCAGAATGAAGCGGTCGAAGCGGTATCGAATGCGATTCGCCGTAGCCGTGCCGGGCTGTCCGATCCTAACCGACCTATTGGTTCGTTCCTGTTCCTCGGGCCGACTGGTGTGGGTAAAACGGAGCTGTGTAAAGCGCTGGCGAACTTCATGTTCGATAGCGACGATGCGATGGTGCGGATCGACATGTCCGAGTTTATGGAGAAACATTCGGTGTCGCGTCTTGTGGGTGCGCCTCCGGGATACGTCGGCTATGAAGAGGGCGGTTATTTGACAGAAGCAGTGCGCCGTCGCCCGTACTCCGTCATTCTGCTGGATGAAGTGGAAAAGGCACACCCGGATGTGTTCAACATCCTTCTTCAGGTGTTGGATGATGGACGCCTGACGGACGGGCAGGGGAGAACGGTCGATTTCCGTAATACGGTAGTCATTATGACCTCGAACCTGGGTTCCGATCTGATTCAGGAACGGTTTGGCGCGCTGGATTATGGGCATATGAAGGATCTGGTGCTGGGAGTGGTTAGCCAAAACTTCCGCCCTGAGTTCATCAACCGTATTGATGAAGTGGTGGTCTTCCATCCTCTGGGTGAAAAACACATTGCTTCTATTGCCCGTATACAGCTGCAGCGGTTGTATCAGCGTCTGGAAGAGCGTGGATACGAAACGCAGATTTCAGATGATGCCCTGCAGCTGCTGAGTGCGAACGGTTACGATCCGGTGTACGGGGCGCGTCCATTAAAACGCGCCATTCAGCAACAGATCGAAAACCCGCTGGCTCAGCAAATCTTGTCCGGGGCACTTATTCCGGGCAAAACAATACAGCTGGTGGTGAAAGACGACCACATTGTGGCAGTGCAGTAAGTCACAGAACGGCAAAAACGAGCCCCTCGGGGCTCGTTTTTGTTTAAAAAACAGGCGAAACTGGATTTTCAGACATGTTATTGCCTGGAAAGTGAGCGAACGATAAGTAATTTTCATTTTATGCTTGTCAGCCCAGAAGAATCGCCTATACTGCGCCTCCACTGACACGGAACAACGGATTACAAACCGCCGTGACAGCAGGGGTTCAGAGATGAACGCCGACAGAGAAAAGCGAAAAATAATTGCTTGACTCTGAAAGAGGAAAGCGTAATATACGCCACCTCGCAACGGTGAGCTTAACGCCGCGTTGCACTGCTCTTTAACAATTTATCAGACAATCTGTGTGGGCACTCAAAGTGACATGGATTCTT